>CAJWMI010000006.1 GCA_913043185.1 uncultured Fidelibacterota bacterium
CGAAACTCCCCTCCTCTGCCCAAGCTCCTTTATTATGTTTTCGAGATTTACGTTTGCATCTACAAGAAGTACTAAAAGATGATAAATAAGGTCGGCACTTTCCTTTTGGAGAGCGATAGGATCTTTTTTGACCGCTGCTATAACTGTTTCAATTGCTTCTTCGCCCAGTTTTTCGGCAATTTTCTCAGTTCCTAAGGATAGTAGTTTTGCGCTATAGGATTTTTTTGGGTCGGCACTTCGACGAGCCAATATTGTTTCATAAAGATCGAATAGTGATGTACCGGTGTTGTTTTTTATGTTCATAGGTATGCGATATCAGATTATAGCTCTTTAGTCACTCACCTAAATGGCGTACATTGAGACCAGCTGATTCCATATAGAGTTTAGCTTGAGGGATTGTATATTCGCCAAAGTGGAATATAGAAGCCGCTAGCACGGCATTAGCATGGCCTATTTTGATGCCTTCAACCAAGTGCTCTAATTCTCCAACACCACCGGAAGCAATCACTGGGATAGTAACTGCGTCTGCTATGGCACTAGTTAGGTTTATATCAAAACCCTTCCGTGTTCCGTCCCGATCCATTGAGGTGAGTAAAATCTCGCCTGCGCCGAGGGCCTCCATTCGTTTGGCCCACGCTATTGCGTCGAGACCCGTGGGCTCGCGGCCCCCGTGAGTATATATTTCCCATCGGTTTTCGTGCACAAGTTTTGCATCAATTGCGACTACTATGCATTGGGTTCCAAATTTTTCAGCGGCCTCAATCGTATTTTCTACCAACATGGCAATAGTCATTGGTCCAACACCACCAGGAACAGGTGAGATAAATGAAGCTTTATCTATAACAGAGTCCCAGTCAATATCGCCAACTATAGTATATCCTTTTTCATTGTCAGAATTAACTCTATTGATACCAACATCGATTAACACTGCCCCATTTTTTATCATATCACCTTTTAAATAATTTGGCCTTCCTATTGCTGTTATAATAACATCTGCATTAATCGTAAACGCCTCTAGATTCTTTGTTCTTGAGTGACATATCGTACAAGTTCCATTTGCACCTTGTGAATTTAAACTTGTTAAAATCGATATGGGACGGCCAACAATATTACTTCTTCCTATTACCACTATATTTTTTCCATTAAGATCAATATTATAATGATCTAATATTCTCATTATACCTTTTGGCGTGCATGGTATAAATCTTGGCTTTCCTATTGATAACCATCCTACATTTTCAGGATGAAAACCATCAACATCTTTTTCAGGTTTAATAGAATTAATGATATTTTGAGTTGTTATATGGTCTGGTAGTGGGAACTGTACAAGAATACCATGATATTTAGAATCATTATTCAAGTCATTAATAACTTTTATAACTTTCTTCTCTTTAACATCACCTGGCAATAAAATAGATTCAGAGAGCAAGCCAAGTGATCTTAGTTTTTTTGTTTTTGTACGGACATAAATCTGTGATGCTGGATCATCGCCAACAAGGATAACACATAAACCAGGTCTAATGTTTTTATCTGCTAATGATATAATTCTATTATTGAGATTGTGATATACAAACTGGGCTGTATCTTTCCCAGATAGAATTTTAGCATCAGACATGTGGATTAATAGCTAAACTGATTCGTCAATTAATTCGATGAGCGAAGTAATTTTTTCTTCAATTTCATTATTATCCGAGTCACCCCGTTTTTTAGCATTAAATAATTCATCAGTAATATTCATTGCTGACAAAATAGCTATCCTATTAGATGACTGGGTAGATGAAAAACCAGATTGCACCTCTCTCATTTTCGTGTCTACATATTCAGCAATTTTTTTTATATACGTTGGGTCGGCAGGCGCTTTGACAGAATATTCTTGACCAAAAATAGTGATTTTTATTTGATTGTCTTCTTTTTCAGCCATTATTTAGACGCTCCTAAATCATCAATGATTGCAATCATTTTATTTACGTGCTCTTCTATTTTGGATAATTTTTGAGATTCTATTACTTTATTATTGCTTTGACTATTTTTTTCTCTTTCAGACTTTAGAGCGTTAACTAGACCAGCAATTTTTTGTTCAAGCTCATTTAATAATGTTATATCATTCATACTCTTAATTTAGCATTAAAATTCTTTTTGGCAATATCTATAATTTCATCTATAATAGGGTTTACATCTTTATCTTCAAGTGTTTTTTCTCTATCTTGAAATACCATTTCATATGTGACACTTTTCTTATCTACACCTATATTTTTCTCATCTTCAAAAATTTCAACTGGACATACACTTATTAAATTTTTTCCAGCTTTTTTCTCAATTACTTCTTGAATTGGACCAACGCTATCAGATCTATCCATAACAAGATTAATCCTTCTAGAAATTTTAGGAAATAAATTAACAGGTAGATACCTGATAGTTTTACTATCATTTGTTATCATATCCATATCAATATCAAAGCAGTATATATCGCATGGATCTATTTTTAGTGAATTAAATAAATTATCCGATAGTTTTCCAAAGGTGCCTATACATTCATTTTCAATAATAATATTATAGGCTAGTTCAAAAAACTTATTTTCCGTCTCTTTTATAGACATGCTATAATGAAGTTTTTCATTCATTAAAGTATATAGATAGCCTTTTAATGAAAAAATATTATATAATGTTTTATCTGTGTGAATAGATTTATCATGTTCATTTCCAAATATTATTCCAGAAAGTCTGGCATTCTCATTGATATCATCAATTTTATTACCAGTCTGCGTATGAACACTACCTAATTCAAAAAGTTTAAATGAATTTGAAGAATTATTGATATTATGTTCGGCAGCTTTAACTAAACCAGGAATCAATGAAGTCCTCAAAAATGCCATATCATTACTAAGGGGGTTCATCATTGGAACGGAATTATTATTATATAAATTTGCAATCTCTTTATTCTGCAATGAATTTGAGTATATTTGATGAAACCCCAACCCAGAGAAAGTATTTCTTATAGATTGTAAATATGACTGCGGATCTGTTTCTTTATAGGAGTACGTGCCAAATAGCGTATTATCGATTGGAATATTATCATACCCATAGATACGAGCAATTTCCTCTATAATATCGATTTCTCTAGTTACGTCAGGTCTAAAGGTTGGTGGTATACAATCGAAATCATTTGTATTATTAGTAACAGAAAATCCTAGACCTTCTAGTATATAAATTATCTGATCATCTTCGATATTTACTCCAATAATAAGTTCTATCTCATCTTTTCTAATCTTTATACTATTCACTGATAATTCTTCTGGATAAAAGTCTGTGAAGTCTCCATTAAATCTTCCGCCAGCATATTTTTCTATAAGGTTAATCACTCTCCAAAATGCACATATTGTGGCATTAGGATCCGCTCCTCTTTCAAAACGTTTAGATGCTTCAGTACTAAGTGATAACGATTTAGAAGATTTTCTAATTGCAACAGAATTAAAATATGCACTTTCAATTAGAATGGTTTTAGTATCATCATCAACAGCACAATCTAATCCACCCATAATACCAGCTAGAGCAATAGGCTCCTTACCGTCTGTGATTAATAAATGATGAGCATCAACCTTATGTTTATTATCGTCTAAGGTTGTTATAGATTCGTTCTTCTTTGCTCGTCTAACATGTATCTCTTTTCTTTTTAATTTATCATAATCAAAAATGTGCGTTGGGTGACCAATTTCCATTAATACAAAATTTGAAATATCTACAAGATTATTTATTGGTCTTTGTCCTGATGCAATTAACCTCTCCTGAATCCACTCAGGGCTTGGACCTACAGATACTTCGGTGACTAAGCCACCAACATAACGCGGACAGTCCCTAATATCATCTACTGATATTTTTATGGTAGGATTATTTGATATTCCTTTAGTCTCAAATTGAGGATCCGCTAATTTTCGATTTGTGTATACAGCTATATCCCTGGCTACGCCATAATGCGAAAAAGCGTCAGGTCTATTTGGTGTTATATCTAATTCTATCTTAAGAAATTTATATCCATATTCTTCTAAAAAATCCTTGCCGACTTTACACGATTTAGGTAGAACTATAATTCCTTCATGATCATCATATATATTTAGTTCTTTAGCAGAACAAATCATCCCGTTAGACTCAATTCCTCTAATTATTATTTTTTCTAAACGAAAATCTCCAGGTAAGATAGAACCAACTTTTGCATATGCTATAGTTTGATCCTTTGCCACATTTTTTGCACCGCAAACAACCTGATAATCTTCCTCACCATCATAAACGGTGCAGACACTCAATCTATCCGCATTAGGATGTTTTTCAACCGACTTAACTTTTCCTATTACAACACCAACTAAGCCTTCAAAAGAGTTTAAAAATTCCGCCTCCAGTCCAATCGATGATAGCATATCTGCTAACTTGTCTGGCGATTCTTTAATGTCTACAAACTCTTTTAACCAATCAATAGATACTATCATCTGAATTGCCTTAAAAAACGAATATCGCCATTATAGAAAAGTCTTATGTCATCAATATCATGTTTCAACATTGCTATTCTTTCAACTCCCATACCAAAAGCATAGCCATGCCAAATTTTAGGATCGTATCCAACATTATTGAATACTTCAGGGTCAACCATCCCACATCCTAAAATTTCCATCCATTGATTGCGTTGTTCATCCCAAATATCAACCTCAGCACTTGGCTCGGTAAATGGGAAATAGCTTGGACGCCATCTCATTTTACAGTTTTCACCAAACATTCTTTTTACAAAATATTCTAGGCAACCTTTTAACTGTCCAAAGCTAACTTTCTTATCTACATAGAGCCCCTCTACCTGATGAAAAAGACAATAACTCTTGTAACTGATTGCCTCATTCCTATAAACCCGGCCTGGAACAATAAACCTTAATGGCGGATCATTCTCTTCCATTAAATGTATTTGAACATTAGAAGTGTGAGTACGTAAAACTATATCTTTATCAATAAAAAAGGTGTCCTGCATATCTCTGGCAGGATGGTGCTCTGGAAAATTTAATGCACCAAAATTATGATAATCATCATCAACCTCAGGACCGTATGCAATACTAAATCCAATATCATTAAATATTTTTTTAATTTCATTTAATGTTTGTTCTAATATGTGAACGGACCCTATAGGATAAGCCTTACCCGGGAGCGCTATATCTATTATATCTGAATTATCTTTATTATCTAAATCAGAAGAGAATGATTCAATCTTAGATGTAATATCATTTTTTAACTGGTTTAATAACTGTCCGTACTTTGGTCTATCCTTTTTTGAGGCACTCCCTAAGGATTTAAATAGTACTGCAACTAAACCATTTCGCCCTAAATATTTTTGGCGAATGTTCTCTATATCAGTATTTTGAGTCTGAAAATCATCAAAATCAGCTAAAAAATCGTTTTTAACCGACTTGATTTTTCCATCTAAGGACATTGAACTAATTTTTAACGGAATTCACCAGATCGGTGAATGCCTGCGGATCTTGTAGGGCAAGATCTGCAAGTACTTTTCTATTTAAATCGATTCCTTTTACATTCAGTGCATTGATAAATGCTGAATAGGTTATATCATTTAATCTACAGGCGGCATTGATACGAGTAATCCACAGACGTCGAAACTGACGTTTTCTCTGTCTTCTATCTCTATAAGCATACAGCCCGGCCTTAAGCACTGCATCTTTCGCAGACTTAAATGTACGGCTCCGGGCACCATAGTAGCCCTTGGCCTGTTTTATTAATTTCCGATGCCGACGATGTCTTGGTACGGAACTATTTGCGCGTGGCATATTTCATCTCCCAAACTAAATACATAGCATGCGTCGTACATTCTTACGATCAGCAGCACCAACGATTGCCCCTTGACGCATCTTGCGTTTGGCTTTATTTGAACGACGAATAAGCATGTGTCTATGGTTTGCTTTATTTCTTTTTATACGCCCGGACGCCGTCAACTTAAATCTTTTAGCGGCACCTCTGCGTGTTTTCATTTTTGGCATTATAACCCTCTACTATTTAGCGGTCATTATTACGGACATTCTTCTTCCTTCTAGTGGAATATCCTTCTCAATATCTGCTATCTCTGCTAATTCTTGTATTACTCTATCCATAACATCTTTCCCAAGGTCAATTCTTGAAAGCTCACGACCCCTAAAAATTAAGGTAATTTTAAGTTTACATCCATCACTTAAAAACTTTTTTCCCATATTTAACTTCGTCATTAAATCATGATCTTCAATACGAGGCCTTAGTCTAATTTCTTTAACCTTTATTACATGCTGTTTCTTTTTATTTATTTGAATCTTCTTTTTTTCCTCATATTTCAGTTTACCGTAATTCAAAATCCTGCATACAGGAGGATCTGAATTCGGAGAGACTTCCATGAGGTCTAGTCCATCATCTTGCGCCATTTCCAACGCCTTTTCCGTCGAAACAATACCTAACTGCTCACCATCTACACTAATTAAACGAACTTCTTGAGCAATTATATCTTCATTTAACCGCTGTCTCTGTTTTTTACCTATAAGTCAAACTCCTATCCTTTATTTCATCTGTTAATCGGGAAATTAACATATCTTGATCAATAGTTCCTAAGTCTCCTGAAATTTTTCTTCTTACAGAAACGGTATTACTTTCTTCTTCTTTTGGTCCAATTATTAGCATCACATTAATTCTATTGATTTCTGCATTTCTTATCTTGGCGCCTATTTTATCAGATCTATCATCTAGAAATGTCCTAATACCTGCATCGTTTAATTTTTGAGTAATTTTATTTGCGTAATTATTTGTTTTTTCAGAAACTGGCAAAATTGCAACCTGAACAGGAGCAAGCCAAAGTGGAAAATTTCCACCAAAATGCTCTATTAAAAAACCTATAAACCTTTCATGGGTGCTAAGTGGTGCACGATGAATACAGATTGGTGTCTGCTGAACTCCATTTTCGTCTTTAAAAGAAAGATTAAATCTTTTAGGAACCACAAAATCAACTTGATTTGTAGCAAGTGTAAACTCCTTTCCTATCGCGCTCCAGACCTGTACATCTATTTTAGGTCCATAAAATGCAGCTTCACCTGGAACCTCAACATAGTTAAACTCACCCTCATCTAGAGCTTCTCTGACCCACTGCTCTGTCTCTATCCACAATTCAGGCTCATCAACATATTTATCCCCAAGATGATCTTTATCATGAAGGCTTAATCTCATCGTATATTTTTTTATATCAAATAGTTCAAAATATTCCAGATACATTTTGCATACATTAATAAACTCTTCTTTAAATTGATCTGTACTACAATAAATATGTGCGTCGTTCATCTGTAGACTTCTAACCCTCATTAGCCCAAAAAGCTGACCAGATTTTTCGTACCTATAACATGTCCCATATTCAGATAATCTGACTGGCATATCTCTATAACTTCGGGGAGTTGCTGAAAATATTTTATGATGATGTGGACAGTTCATTGGCTTCACATAATAATCAACACCATCAACATTCATCTCCGGGTACATTGATTCCTTATAATGATCTAAATGACCAGAACGTTCGTATATAGTTCCTTTTGTCAGATGAGGCGTTCTAACCTGATCGAAACCGGCCTTTTTCTCTGTAGACTTAGCTAATTTCTCGAGTTCTTCGATCATCACCGTACCATTAGGTAGCCAGAGAGGTAATCCCGGGCCTACCTCATCATCAAAAGCGAAAAGTTTAAGTTCTTTACCCAGTTTACGATGGTCACGCTTTTTTGCCTCTTCTAGGTTATGAAGATGACTCTTAAGAGCGTCTTTGCTTGCAAATACTGTTCCATATATTCTCTGGAGCATCTTATTTTTTTCATCACCTCTCCAATAAGCACCAGAGGTGGACAGAAGTTTAAAATACTTAATTTTTGAAGTGTTTGAAACATGTGGTCCCCTGCAAAGGTCAGTGAATTCAGATTGTTTATATGCTGATATAACCTCATCTGAGTCAATCTCTTTAATGATCTCTACTTTATATGATTCACCCATATCATCAAACATCTTAATCGCATCTTTAGCTGAAATTTCAATACGTGATATTTCTTGGGAAGATTTTGCTAATTCTTTCATTCTCTTTTCAATTTTAAGAATAATCTCATCAGTAAATGGAGTCTCAACATCAAAGTCATAATAAAAACCATTTTCTATTGTAGGACCGATTGTTACTTTACTCTTTGGAAATAACGATTTAACAGCTTGGGCCATTAAGTGCGCAGTTGAGTGCAAAAGTGTGTCATGTCCTTCTGGGCTGTCGCCAGTAAAAAGTTCTAAAGAACAGTCTTCTTCAAGAGAATAGTTTAAATCTTTTAACTCATCATCGATTTTTGAGACAACTACTGCACGAGCAAGGCCAGAACCAATGCTATTTGCAACTTCCTGTGGAGTAACTCCTCTTGGAAACACTTTAACACTTTTGTCTGGTAAGGTAATTTTTATTTCTGACATATTCTATGTGGGCGATGAGGGATTCGAACTCTCGACCTCTACGATGTCACCGTAGCGCTCTAACCAACTGAGCTAATCGCCCTTTATTTGAAATTACATAATTCCTTAGCAGTTGATAATGAATCCTCTATGCTAATGATGGATAAATACTTCACGATAGACAAATGGATCATCCAGAATATCCATTGCCTTAATAATATCTTCATCTATTGTTTGAGAAACTTTCATTCTACCTTTTTCACCATCAAATTGTTTTGCAAACTCCATTAACATCCATTGTTTGATATCTTCATTCTCACGATCAAACTGAGTAATTGCCTTTTCTTCAAAATATGAATCTAGAAGCTCTATTGCTCCTGAAATTGATATATTATTACTATCTAAACTCATCAATGTTTCTCTAGTATCTATATAATTATTTTCTCCATCTAGCTTAATATTTAGATCTTCTTCATGATTCATAATGTATTCTTCTAGCCTGTCTAAAAGAATCGGATCATTATTTACTTCATCAAACGATTGATACATATGTTTATTTTTCTGCACGTATGAGAAAAATAAACCTTTGCGCAGACAGGCGAGAAGAATGGGCTTTCTTTTCTTTGATTCAATCACATAATCAGGAGTTATACCACCACCACCTTTAACCGTTCTACCACCTATTGTTTCAAATAGTGTATCTAAAGAAACTGAATCGGCTAATATTTCATCAGGTAAATAACCAGATTTTTGTATAAGCCTACCACTTGGTATATAATATTTTGCAGTGGTGACCTTAAGAGCTTTGTTCCTGTCTATATTATAAACTGTTTGAACTAAACCTTTACCAAATGACTGTCTACCTATCACTACTCCTCTATCTAAATCTTGAACAACACCAGCTACTATTTCACTAGCAGAGGCGCTACCACCATTAATTAACACAGCAATCTGAATATCATCAGGCACAATCGGGTCATTCTTACTATAGTATTTTTTCTTTGACTGTTTTGCCCTACCATCTGTCCAAACTAGCAATTCTTTTTTCTTAATAAACATGTCAAGTATTGAAACAGCTGAATTAAGCAGGCCACCAGGATTATCTCTTAGATCAAGAATAATACTAGTTAAATCATTACTCATTAAACTATTAATCGCCTTTTCAACTTCAGGAGAAGAATTTTTTGAAAATCTTGTAAGTCTTATATACCCGATTGACTCATCTAACATACCAAAATAACTGACATCTTTTACAGGGATATCTGCTCTAGTAAGAGTGAAATCAATGGGCTCTTCCTCGTTAAACCTCTCTATAGATAAAATTACTTTAGTGCCCTTTTTCCCGCGAATTAGCTTAGCAGCGTCATCCATAGACATTGATTCGGTAACTTTCCCATCAATTTTTATTAGCACATCGCCAGCTAGTATACCTGCTCGTTTAGCAGGTGAATTTTCTGTTGGTGCTATTACAGTGATTACATTATCTCTTTTTCCTATCTGAATTCCGACTCCCCCGTATTTTCCATTGGTTATCATATCCAATCCACTTTTTTGATCATCAACCAGATATACTGTATAGGGATCCAGATCAGATAACATATTATCAATACTCATTTTCGTAAACTTTTCTAGATTTATATCATCAACATAATGTGTAATCAGATACTTGTAGACATTGTTTATGGTCCGCTGACTATCTTTTATTTTTCTATATATGTCATCCTTTTTTGCCGCAATTGCAATAACAGAAAAAACAATAATTAATATTGTTTTAGTATTTATTTTAAATCTATTCAAAAGATGTCCTATTGATAATTTCTTTCCATATTAAATCAGAAATTTCTTTGATACTTAACTTACCATCTATAAGTACACAACGATTACTAAAATTATTAATTATTTCTAAATATTTATTTCTTATTTCATTTTGAAATTCTAGTCCAGCTTTCTCAATCCGATCATCGGAAATATTATTTCTTCTTTGCAATCCAATATCAGTGTCAACGTCAATATAAAAAGTTACATCTGGTTGAATACCAAATGTTGCAAAATCATTTAATCTAACAAGCCAATCTAGGTCAATACCTCTTCCGCCGCCTTGGTAAGCTAAAGTTGAATCTGAATACCGATCTGCGATAACCCATTTCCCAGACTTAAGTTCTGGGATTATTATATTTTTTGTTAGCTGTGCTCTGCTAGCGCACATCAACATAGCCTCAGTCCTGCTAGACATTTCTTCAGCACTATCATCTAATAAAATTTTTCTAATTTCCTCAGAAATTTTGGTACCGCCCGGTTCTCTTACAATACATGTTTCGATCGATTTTGAATTAAGTTTCTCAATAAGCAGTCTAGCCTGAGTCGATTTTCCCGATCCATCTATCCCTTCGAATGATATAAAATATGATTTATTCAAAATATACGTTCTTATCATCTTTACCAATAAGCAAGACGCATTCACCTTTTAACTTTTTTCTATTTAATAAATCCAATAAACTGGATAAAGTTCCTCTAATCTTCTCTTCATGAATCTTTGTCAATTCTCTGCAAATAACAGCAGGACGGTCACCGATAATATCTAGTATTTGTTTAATAGTTCTATTTAACCTCAATGTATTTTCGTATATAATAATAGTCCCCGACTCATTTATAAAATTTTCTAATCTTTTTTTTCGACCTTTTTTTGGTGGTAAAAACCCTTCAAATATAAACCTATCTGTTGGCAAACCAGAGGATACTAGTGAGGCCAAAACTGCAGATGGTCCTGGTATAGACTCTATATTACACCCAACTTTTATCGCCTGCCTAACTAATTTATATGCTGGGTCAGATATCGCCGGAGTTCCTGCGTCTGTAATAACAGCAACCTGATGACCGCTTAATAGATTTTCTGTTATTTTCTGTATTTTTTGATATTTATTATGTTCGTAATAGCTAATCATTTTAGTTTTAATATCATAATTAGATAATAAAATCCTAGATCTACGCGTGTCTTCTGCAGCAATAATATCTACGGTTTTTAATATTTCCACAGCCCTATATGTAATATCGGCTAGATTACCAATAGGAGTAGAGACGATATAAAGAGTTCCTAGTTTATTCGTCAATTTATAAACTATTTAAAGAATTTCTTATAGCGCCGATACCAATATCAATCTCTTCTTTATGAATATTTAAATGAGGTCTGAATCTTATCGATTTATTACCAGAACCAAGAACAATCACCTTATTTTTCATTAAGATTGATGATAGACTGTCTCTTGCTTTAGCATTAGGTAAATCAAAAGCGCAAAACAATCCTCTTCCTCTTGCATTAGATACTATATCAGAATAATCATTCTGCAGTACAATTAACTGATTTAGAAGATATTCGCCATTTTCCTTGGCCTTACTTACAAGATTTTCTTTTTCAATTATTTCAAGATAAATAGTAAACCTCACCATATCAACTAGATTTCCACCCCATGTAGAGTTTATCCTGCTAGACTCGTGAAAGACATTATTATCTACCTCATCAATACGATCCCCTGCAAAAATGCCACAACACTGAGTTTTTTTACCAAAACTGATAATATCTGGCCTTGCTTCATTAGGAAAATGCTGGTGGGCCCACATTTTACCGGTTATTCCGGCACCAGACTGAACCTCATCATATATTAGTAGAATATCATTTTCTAAACAAATATCTTTCAAACAGATCAAAAATTCTGATCGGAAATGATTATCACCACCTTCACCTTG
This sequence comes from uncultured Fidelibacterota bacterium, assembly GCA_913043185.1. Next base: position 12,208 of record CAJWMI010000006.1, read on the forward strand.
AATTGGCTCAATGATCATACATGCTATATCGTTTGGATTTTCTATTATAGCTTCTTTTACTTCATTTATTGATTTCTTTTCTCTGTCTATTACATCTTGAAGATTGTTTTCATCTAAAGGAAAATGAATATATGGGGTAGAAACTCTTGGCCAATTAAACTTAGGATAATATTTTACTTTTCTAGGATCAGGAGAGTCCGTAAGCGAAAGTGTGTAGCCCGATCTGCCGTGAAAACACTTTTCAAAGTGTAATACCTGAGATCCTAGTTCTCCATTACCACTTGCAATGTTTTTTCTTACTTTCCAATCAAAAGCTGTTTTTAGTGCATTTTCAACGGCGAGCGTTCCCCCAGAAACATAAAAAGAATATGGTAGATAATCCGGCTGCGCAACTCTTCCCATCGTCTCTACAAACTCAGCCATAGCAATAGAATAAATATCAGAGTTTGTAGGTTTATTAATCGCGCTAGCCATCAGCCTTTTTTTATTCTTTAAAACATACGGATGATTATACCCTACAGATAATGAAGCAAACATAGAAAATAAGTCTAAATATTCATCTCCGGTTGTTCCATCCACTAGCCAACTACCATGACTTTTATCTAAATCAATAACCGGCGACATTCCATCAGCAAGCATATGATTGCCGATAATATTATGTACATCCGAATATTTCATATTAGTCTTTGATATTAAACTCAATCCCTTGAGCAAGAGGAAGATCAGATCCCCAGTTTATCGTATTGGTCTGTCTTCTCATGTATTGTTTCCATGAGTCTGATCCAGATTCTCGACCTCCGCCAGTTTCTTTTTCACCGCCAAAAGCTCCACCAATCTCGGCTCCTGAAGTCCCAATGTTAATATTTGCGATACCGCAGTCACTACCAATAGAGGATAAAAAAGTTTCAGCGTTCTTAATATTTAGAGTAAACATTGCGGAAGAAAGCCCTTGTGGAACATCATTATGCATTCTAATAGCCTCAGACAGATCTTTGTATTTCATTAAATACAAAATAGGCGTAAAAGTTTCCTCCTGAACAATATCCCAATGGTTTTCTGCCTCTATAATTACAGGTTCAACGTGTGTTCCTTTTCCAGGAACCTCGTTACCCCCATAGTGTAACTTACCACCGTGTTCTTTTGCTCTTTCAATAGCAGTAAAATGATCCTTTACTGCATTCTCATTAACCAATGGTCCCATCAGCGTACCATCATTCAATGGATCTCCAATGCTAACCTGATTATAGGCGGAAATAACTTTGTCTAGTAGACAATCAAATATATTTTCATGTACTATAACTCTACGGGTACTAGTACACCGCTGACCTGCTGTGCCAACAGCACCAAAGACTATTGCTGGAACAACCATTTCCATATCCGCTGTTTCATCTACAATGATACAATTATTACCACCTAATTCTAAAATTGTTTTTCCAAACCTAGATGAAACAACCTCGTTTACATGTTTTCCCATTCTTGTTGAGCCTGTAAACGATATCAATGGAACTTTATTATCTTGAATTAATGTTTCGCCTATAGTTGAACCTCCACCTATGACCAGACTAAAAATACCTGGTACGCCATTCGACTTTAATACTTCATTGCAAATATGTTGCACCGCTATGGCACATAGAGGGGTCTGAGAAGATGGCTTCCATATAGTTGTGTTTCCACAGATTGCAGCGATGAATGCATTCCAACTCCATACCGCAACGGGAAAATTAAAGGCAGTTATTACACCAACAGGTCCTATTGGATGCCACTGCTCATACATTCTATGTTGAACTCTCTCGGAGTGCATTGTCTTTCCATATAACATACGTGACTGGCCAACAGCAAAATCCGCAATATCGATCATTTCCTGAACTTCTCCATCACCCTCCTGTTTTATCTTTCCCATTTCAAGGGAAACTAAGCTACCTAGTTTATCCTTATAGTCTCTTAATGCGTTACCCATTTCTCTAACCAGGTCACCACGAACAGGTGCTGGCACCTTGCGCCATTCATGAAAAGCATCTTTTGATTTTTTTATAATAATATTATACTCATCTACAGTGGCCTCATACACCGTTGCTATTTTTTCACCATTCGAAGGGTTATAGGATTCAATTATTTTTGTATCAGTCTTTTCTATCCAGCCATCAGGACCAGAGCAGGAACCAAAATTATTCTTCTCTATACTTAAACTATTTAATATATCGTTCATAACAAAATTACCTTATTATAGTGACGCCACCACCAATTTCACAGCATCCGAAAGTTGATCAATCTGTTCACTAGTGATCGTAAGTGCTGGAGCTAGTCTTACAGTTGTATGATGCGTTTCTTTTGCATAAACACCATGATCTAAGAGGCCTACAGATACTTTGTGACCATCTAATCTATCATCGTCAAACATTTCAAACGCTGTTAATAAACCTTTACCTCTGACTTCCATTATTTTATCTGGATATTGTTCTTTTATCTGGTTGAGGTTTTGCATCAATTGATGACCTCGAATTTTTGCACTTTCAGCTAGATTAGCATCAACCATAACCTTGATAGCATATGTTCCAACTACAGACGCAAGAGGATATCCGCCAAAGGTTGAACCCTCTGATCCTGGTGTTAACACGCTTAATACATCATCCCTACCAGCTACAAAAGAAACAGGTAAAACTCCGCCGCCGGCAGCCTTTCCACAGCCCATAATATCCGGCTTAACACCAAATAACTGGTGAGCAAAATTCTCTCCAGTACGACCAAATCCGGTCTGAACCTCATCCATAGAAAGAAGAATATTATATTTTTTACATAGCTTAGAGACCCTTGAAAAATAATCATCATCAGGAACAATGACACCTGCTTCGCCCTGTATTGGCTCAACCATAAATGCTGCTATATATTCACCCTTTTCTTGAAACAACCTTTCAAGCGAGCCAACATCATTGTATGGAACTAACTCTATACCCGGAACAAAAGGACCAAAGTTTTCTTTAGATTCAGGATCATCTGAAAAAGATACAGCCGCAAGAGATCTACCATGAAAATTCCCTTTAGCGCCTACAATAATTGCTTTCCCATCCGGGATACCTTTTACCTCATATCCCCACCTTCTACATATTTTAAAAGAGAGTTCCCAAGATTCTACACCCGCAACTTTAGGAATAACTCTGTCCATCTCAGTAATAGCTGTCGCAGATAATAAAAAGGCGCTCATGTATTTATGGCGTATTGACCTAGGAACAGTGGGTAATTTTTCTTGGTCTAAGTGTCGAATAACCGCATCGACAATAGTCTGATTTAATTGTCCCTGGTTTACCGCTGAATAGCAACAAAGACCATCTAAAATTTCAGATTCAATATATTTATTAATATCATCAGGGTCGGGTTTTCTGGCAATTAAAGTAGAGGAGTCTTTTACTTTTGAAATGACAACATTTTCCAGAGGGGCATAATTCTGACCACCTTTTTCTTTTTCTATAGACTCATGCTCATCTGGAGACAATTCTCCAATACATATACCATTGACAGTTAGACTATCACCATAACCACTGATTGATACTTTAGACATACTATATTTTTATTATTTTACTGATAAGTATGAAAAAAAAATCATTATTCTTCTTCTTGTACAGAATCTTGATCCGTGTCAGCTATTTGTGACTTATTTTCTTTATCCTGATAAGATGCATATCCAAGTATTGCAATTACCCCTATTAATACCCAAATAGTAGCATGATGATATTCAGTACTAGAAAATTTAATTAGATCATTAAATCTGCCAATCAATAGAGAAATTCGTCCCATTACAGCAAATCCAAAAGAGGCGCCAAAACTTATCATCAAGAAATATATACCAACCTTTGAAGCTTTGCCTAATAATCCGGTATGTTCTTTAGAAAAATAAAAATATAATAATCCACAAATTGTTCCAACAATGATTATCATATTGTTAAAGACGGATGGTTCAGATAATGAAAAGAACGGCAAACTAGAATTAAAAATATTTACTGCTGTACCCTTTATTTGGCCTATAACATTCGAATTTAAATAACCATAGGCTCTTAATCCTGCTGCCATTCCCACAGTATAAGCAATACCCCAGCGAGCAAACCAATTTATACTTGGAATTAGACTCAATAACATCATTATGCCAAGAGCTAAAGGAATCAAATATATGAAGTGTTGATCGTGCCCCTTATCTATTCCACCTTCCGGAAACACAGAGCTAGAAATAAAACTCAATAGGTTGTAGATAAAAGGCGTAGCACTATCAGGACCATATACCTTAGCCGGAAATAATCTACCGAAAAGGTTTGGCTGAATCTGAGTCCAAAAAAATATAGCAGTCCAATACCCTGCTGATACACCAACAAACAAGTGTTCTGCTGTTTTATAAAAAGGATTATCCTTGTAGAGGTAAGAAAAAATACCAATTGTTAAGAAAACAGCTACCCATGCTCCAAGTATTGTTGAAAATTCCATAATCCCTAATTAATACTTTTTAGACCTATTTCTCTCAATAAAAAAAGAGACATTGCCTAGAATGATAAATAAAACAATGACAAGATGTGCTACAGACTGAGCATCCATACCACTAGTGGCTGTGCCTTTCTGATTAATCAGAGCCTCGTACTCAGCCGCACCAGGCATCCCAGCTAAGACACCAACCATCTGACCAGCCTGCACATAAGGCATCACCTCATTAACCTGAATAGATGTCACACCAGAGGCCATTGGAATACCCGTTGGATCAGAGGCATACTGTACCCATTCAATGGTACCTGGAAATCCAGCTGATGAGCTAAATAAAAAATCAAAATCCTTAAAATTATTGATTCCTTTCATCAGTGGTATTTCATCAATTTTTTTCTGATACACATCAACCGTATATAGTTTCCTAAGATTACTAACAATACCTTTTACTACGGCCTCATTTCCTGGTCTAAATCCAAGAAACACATAGTCAATGCCATATGTTTTATTAAATTCCTGTTTAGCAACCTGGTTTATTGCATCCTGGGCCATAAACTGACCATCAGGCCATAGGCATGTGATGAATACTTTATGATCATTCTTGAATAAATGCCTGAGAATACTGATTGTCATTGGATGGTTTTCAGGCCTTGTACTTGGACTATACTCTACAGAAAGCAACACCTTTGATCCAACTGGTAATTTTTCTATGGAATCATACACATTCTTAGTTGTATCAGTGGGCCTAATAGGCAGCCCTACAGGAATAAGCAAAGGAACTATAACCACTGATGCTATGATAAGAAAAATCCATCGCCTGTCGATACTACCAATTTTTAAAAATGTATTTTGAATCTTACTCATCTTTTACTCACCTATATAAGATCTCTCAATACCAAGGATATAACGAATTGAAGTGGCAAAAATTCCCAGTCCAATACCGATCATAATGGAACGAGCTCCAGCTACATTAGGATAGTAGTATATCCACTCTTGTATTGCCGGTAAATAAAAAATTCCGGGTTTATCTATCGGCCACCCATACATAAAACCTGCTATGGTAACAATTGAAATTCCAACTGCTACAAAAACGAATGTGGTTTTCATATCCTTTTTCCAGACGTTTATATATATACCTGCTGATAACACGATTAGATACAATACAAACCATGAAGAAATCACACTACCAATCGGAACTCTCCCAACCATAATAATAATTCCGGATACAAGAAGCAAAGTTGCCTCAAAATTTCTAATCCTAAATGCTCTGTATGATGCTGATGCTACAAAAAATGCTAATAATGAAAACATAGTTGCAGACATTGGAGAAAACATATAATCAAACATCCATTTAAACAACGTTCCATCAGTCGTTACGTGTGCACCCCACTGCGCAACAGAGTCATCAACACCTTTCACAAAAAAGCCTGCAGTTATTGCGAAAAGAAACCCCATTACTGCGACCACACTATATATCCAGCCTGGCTTTTGATAAAGAATTTTCTGAACCTGAAGTTTTATCAGATTAAGCGCGCCTAAAATAATCGCAAAACTAGCAAGGATATCGAACCACTGAGTGGCATCGTCATTAACGAATTCTTGTACGTTCGGTTGATCAATAAACCAACCAAGAAGTGTGGTCCAGCCAACTATGGTTACTATTAGAATCGGTATCTGTCTTTTCCAGATCATTTTATCATTAGCGTATGGTTAACAGTTTTGAGACATCAAAACCAATGCCAGTATTATCATATAAGGTCATTATAATTATTGAAAAAATAATCGTGACTATTACGGCTGCCTTAATCATGTCCTGTCCTCGAACCCCACCAATAAGCTCTGGTTTTTTTGATAGGTAAGCACTGGCAGCAAAAAACTCCTCTCCGATCAATGTATAATCACATGCAGTAACAAAAAATGGTATCTGCGCTTGAGATGCGGTACCAGCAATCTGGATAGCACCAATTGAATTTCCTGTCTCAGCAAGGATCAATGATTCGGCATAGAACTTTCCCATATACATACAGGCAGCAGGCTTTTCTCGAACCATTATACCATTTACCCCAGCTGCATATGCGAATTGATCATCGGTCAAATAGTGAACCATATCCTCATTAAACATGTCAGGCCTTCCTTCAATCATATATGACTCCCTACATGCCTCACGCGCTGCTTTCATCACAATAGACCTAGACACAGGAACATTTAGACTGGTCTCGTATCTGGCTGTCATTTTCGCAACATGACCAAGAACAATTACACCCGCAACCGTTTCCACCTGATCCATATCCTGTATACCAGGCACGTAAAGAATTGGCCTTCCCATTTCTGTTGATCTTCCTACGGCCTCTTCAACAGCTTTAAGTCCAGGTATAGGTCTTAAATAAAATTCGCCACCCATCTGAGCATATCTCACATTATACATCAGTGTAGACCCCATCAAAAACATTGTAATCAGCATTACAATTCTATCTTCAAAGAAGTAAGGATGGCCCATTATCCAGTATAGTAAAAAAATAAAAGCAATGAGCCCGGTAACTAGCCAGAACTGTTTATCCTTCAATTAATATCCCCATCTTCATCATTAGAATCTAACATCTCAAGGCGCTCAATTTCATCTAATAATATGCCTAATGTTTCTTTATGATTTAATAGTTCAGCTGCTCTATAATAGCCATCGGACTGTATAAAACCAGTTACAATAGGACCCAAAAATACCATAGCATGACTTCCAAGAGACGATATTGGCCTTACCATTTCTAAAAACAACACGGACGGAGTCACAAACCCTGATGCATGAATTCTTTTTGCCAATCTATTAATGAAGTCTATATCAGTATCAGATAAATATTCATTTGATTCAATATTTGTCAAAGCTTTCAAATTAATCTGTTTCTACAACTTCAAGATTTGATCTAGGAATTTCAAACCGGTTACCATCAATATGAACAATCGCAACCCTGACCATCGTCTCTGATTCCATTTTCCTCAGTTCAGGAGGCAATTCTTTAACAACTCCTATTTTACCAAAATTTGGCGAACGTATAACTCTGACAAGACTGTCAATAGTCATTCCATCAGATTTATTAGAATCACCACTGTCTCTTAATGCATCACTAGAGTCTAATGGAATAATTATCTCAGGTCTGATCACACCCGCACGGATCTGTGTGGCACCATTAATAGACGCTAGCTTACCGTTATGACTGTTCAGCAAATCAAATGTCTGCTGACCCATTTGAATTTTTCCGTAGCCCTCTGTTACAATTAATGAGGTATGAAGATCTTCTGACCCGGTAATCGCGACACCAAGTGTATAGCCCAATATTTCTTCAAGATCATAATAATTAAAACCACCAACAACTATGCCTCCAACTTCACACTCAATAGCCTTTTTATATGCATCTATGCTAATAAAGCTTCCACCAATAATTATTTTTCCTTTTTCTTCAACAGTGATCATATCTTTCGTTATTTCAGATTCTCTGTTGTCTACTATTGTTTTTATCTCTCCTCTGCTTTCACCGCCAATACCAAAAATACCTTGAATAAAAACACCATTTGCCTTGATTACTACACCTTCCTCAGAGATAACCTCATTGACTTTACCTTCGATATATGCATCTACCTCAACCGGTATTGGAGACTCTCTTAAAACAACTTGTCCAGTCACATTAGATATGGTCTCAATCGTTCCATCAACAGGTGATAAAACACTTGATTTAAAAAATCCGAATATCCCTTTTGTCTCGGCAATTAAATCATTTTTATGAACTGATTCACCAGTGGTCTTTATCATGCATTGATTAATATCGCTTGCATCTATATTTAATTGATTAGCAACATTAATCATCTGAACATTTCCAGGGAGGTCTGTTTTTGCAACTATATCATTAGGCTTTACTATGTCACCTACTTTTGATTCAACCGAACCTTTCAATGGTAAACGGCGCTCTTTTAAAATTTTGGTGCTCTTTAAAACTTTTAAACCAGGTGTATATGAATGTGCCAATTTAGACCTCCAGGCTTGGATATTCTTTTAAAGCATTAGACCAATTTCTTAAATCAGATAATCTTTTAGTGGGTTCATGACTTAGTTTTAAAGGCCTTCCTCTGCCATCAAATATTATACCTACCTGTCCCCCATAAACTTTTGTTTGAATAGGCTCACTCACTCCAGCACCAACGTCTACGCCTTTTGAAGGAAAAAGTTTGATACTTATCTCTTCATAGTCCGCATCGATCAATACTAACTGACCATGGTCTAAACTAATTTCACTATTGTCACCATTGCTAAACTCTAACTCTGCTTTTAAAATCTCTTTTTTTCCTTCAAAATCACCTACAGGTGCTATACAGGTTCCCAGCCTGATTAAACAGTCTTTCTCAAATACCTCTAGAGCAGCTATTCGTGCCTGTTCAGAAAGATCCTTTTTCTCTATATTGGCCATGACCCCCAATTGTGGCATCATGAAAATCGAGTCAACTGCTAAAGAAGTTATTCCCTCAGGAAGAAAACTATCGATCATCATTTTTGCTGACTGCTGCCGTCTAGGAGCATGGGATAATACTCCACCCGAACCAACAATAAGATCTAGCTCCATCATATTCACTAAAGACTGACCAGAGTCTGATTGCTCAAAAGCATCTGAAATCGTTCTCTCTTTTTGTATCCCTTTCAGATTGACTGCAAATGCCTTATGCTGTATAAAAGATAATCTTAGAGCCTCCCTTGCTATGGCCTGTTCAATCACCAACTCTTCAAGGCTCTGGGGCACGGTAGTAGGACGAATCATCTTATTCCCGATACGATTTGTTAGTTCTTTTTCATCAATATCAAAAGGCACCCACCTAAGTACATTCGGAAGGGTCGCTTCAGACAGAACATTGCAAATCGAATAGCTCATTCCCAGATTTGCGCTAACGGTACGGTTAAACTGTTCTTGAAATACTGAAAAAATATCTGTAGTTGCTCCGCCTATATCAACGCCTACAACAGAAATACTCTCTCTTTTAGCTACCATTTCAATCAAAGCACCGACCGCACCTGGAGTTGGCATTATTGGAGCATCCGTCCAACTCATAAGCTTTTTATAGCCAGGAGCTTGTTGCATAACATGCTCCATGAACAGATCGTGAATCTTATCCCTAGAGGGTTTAAGGTTCTCTTGCTCTAAGATGGGTCTTATATTTTCAGTGACATCCAAATCCGTGATCTTACCAAGAGTTTTTTTTATGTCAGGTGTGGCTTTTTTATTACCAGCATAGATTACAGGAAGTTTATAATTTTGCCCCAGTCTTGGCTGAGGATTCGCCGCTGCCAAAATTTCCGCCAGTTCAACAACATGTTTTGTGGTGCCACCATCAATGCCTCCAGACAGTAAAATCATATCAGGCCTAAGCTGCCTGATTCTTGTGATTTTTTCATGAGGCTTTCTCCCATCATTTGACGCAAGAACATCCATAACAATAGATCCAGCACCTAATGCAGCCCGCTCAGCACTTTCTCCGGTCATTGATTTTACTACACCAGCTACCATCATCTGCAATCCGCCACCTGCAGAACTTGTTGATATATAAATATCTACACCGGTACTATCTTTTTGAGGAGTAATAATATTATCACCATCAATGAGCTTGCGTCCTGATAGCTCTTCGACTTCCATTGTTGCATTTAATACGCCTCTGGTAACGTCTTCGAAAGGTGCTTCAACCGTGGTAGGCGCCTCTCCTCTGTGGCTTAACCGATATTCTCCATCGATATATTCTATCAAAATCGCTTTGGTCGTTGTACTGCCGCAGTCAGTGGCTAATATTGATCGTAATTTCAATTAATTATTCTAGTATTATACGGTTAAACAATAAAAATAAGGAGATGAATATAAATCATTGCTGATGAAAAAAGTAGCGAATCAAACCGGTCTAAAATTCCACCATGCGCTCTTAGTAAATCACCTGAGTCTTTTACACCGGCATCTCTTTTTAACATTGACTCAGCAAAGTCCCCAAGCTGAGAAAATATTCCTGCAATAGTACCAAAAATAACTGCATCAAATAATACATATCTAATACCTAAAAAACCGAGCCTATGAGATAAAATAAAAACCAATACAGAGACTATGAATCCGGATACGGATCCCACCCAGCTTTTTTTAGGACTTATTCTTGGGAGAATCTTTTTCTTTCCCCATTTTGTCCCAAAAAAGAATGCCGCAATATCACAGAGCCAGACTGATAAAAATAATGTTAACACAATATTTGAATTATAGATATGATCCATTTGTCTGATGTAAATAAGGGTGCCTAGCGTACTAGGAACAAATAAAATGCCTAAAAACGTTGTTGAAATATTTAACAGCGGCTCTTCTTTATCATTAATAATTTCAATAAAAAAAACACTGACAACGGAAAAACAAATCAGACCCATAATAGTAATCTGATGATGAGCATAAACCCCCGAATAGGAGACAGCTATAAGAAGGGTAATAATAAAACCAAAGATACGATTAGGATGGCCACCTTTTTTTTCACTAAGAGTATAAAATTCATCAAGCCCACCGAGCATTATCAAGGTGGTAATAATCGCAAATATTGGATTTCCAAGGAAATAACAGCCAATACCAAATGGAATACCAAAGAATAATATTAGCTTTCTACCTTTTAACTCTTTCATATTCTAATTTACATTATTTATGGAAATAGTATCAGACTATTAAGTCAACACCTTTGTTCATAATAGTTACCTCTACAGGGGTCAGTCCAATGATTTCACCATCAATATTTAACTGGTCTTTTCCTTCTGGAACAATTGAGAAAGAATTGCACTGCACATACTCACATGCGGGGTGATCTACATGGGTACCATTAAATAATTTTGGAAACACAGAAAGCAGAGTAAGCCTGGAAGTTTTTTTCACAATAATTACATCGATCAGTCCATCATCTATAGATGCATCTGGAGCCATCTTCATTCCCTTGCCAACAAACTTTGTATTGCAGGCGATTATAAAGCAAAAGTCATCGTTTATCTCTTTACCATCTAAAACAAACTTTGCATCTCTTTTTTTATTTTTAATTATCTCAATAATAGATGAAATATTATACCTTTGACCGCCAAATATGCGCAGCCTTTCTGCAACAACTGATATATCTGTAGCCATGCCCCATCCAACTAGATTTGCGGAATAGTATACTCTGTCAGATGCATTAACTCTCATTACATCGATTGGCCTAGGTTTATTATCTATTATTTTATTCACCGCAGCAACAGGATCAAGACAGTCAATCGTCTTCATGAATGAATTACCTGTCCCCCCTGGAATAAGACCAATGGGCAGTTTCTGATTATCATCTCTCGAGAGCATTCCGTTTACAACCTCATTAAGGGTACCATCGCCTCCGATAGCACAGACCAAATCATACTCACTAAAATTACATGATCTAACAAGCTCTATTGCGTGACCAGCATACTCAGTATAAATTAAAGTATATTCTACGTTATTCTCTTTAAATACTGGTATTACTTTATTTAATGTATGGTTGTAATTTTTAGTCCCGCTTTTAGGATTTACAATTAAATATATATTATTCATTTTTTTAGATTTCTATGGTGCATGTATATACCATCACCCCATTCTATAACATCAACCTGGACTTTTGTTTTTCCTTGTTTAATAAAGTCTAATTTTTTAGCTGCGCCATAAGAACAATCCAACATTCTTCCTTGAATGTATGGACCTCTATCATTAATTCTTAAAATTAACGATTTACCGTTTTCTAAATTTGTTACTCTCGCAACTGTATTTAATGGTAGCGTTTTATGAGCAGCTGTTAGGCCATACATATCATAAACTTCCCCATTAGCAGTAAGTTTTCCATGGAAATCTTCAGCATAGAACGAGCTTATACCAACCATCCTTTTTTTATGTTTTACATTAGTATTAACGGTTTTAGGATCAATAAATATCGCTTTACTTTTGGGCTTAGATTTTTTTGAGGGAGCACTAGCGGCTTTTTTGTGTTTAAGAGCAGCAGCCCTCCCATATCTAGGAGCACTTGAACAAGAGGCAAGAATTAAAATAATTATAAAAGTGATTAAACCTCTTTTAGCCATTTATTTGCCTTAATGCTTCATATAGTACAATCCCAACACTTGTTGCAAGATTTAGGCTCCTAATATTTTTGTTTTCCATTGGTATTGTGCAAGTATTATCCGGATAAGAGGTCAAAATTTTCTCTGAAATTCCTGCAGTTTCACTACCAAAAATTAGATAATCATTTTCCTTAAAAACCTGACTGGTATAAGGCCTTTTAGATTTAGTTGTCATTAGATGAAAATTTTTGTTAAAAGTATTTTCACAATACTGAGGTATATCAGGAAAATATTCCCAGTTGATAAACTTCCAATAGTCTAGGCCAGCTCTTTTTAAATATTTATCATCAATATCAAACCCGAGACTACCTACAAGATCTAGCTTAACATTATTTGCCCCACATAGTCGGGCAATATTTCCCGTATTTGGAGGTATCTGCGGTTCAAATAATGTAACAGTCAGCAACTTAGTGTCTCGCCAAATCATCATTAATTCTTGGAATACAGTAGGGATCCATAATGAGAGCGGTGGCCATACCAAATAAAGAGGCTCCGGCATCTCTAGCCGCACGTAAGTGGTGGACTGTTGAGATCCCTCCAGTTGCCATTATGTTTATATTTATATCGCTAAACACATGGATCATTTCAAGGGTCCTAGGGAAAATAGCTACACCACTTAGCCCTCCTCCATTTCTAGGTAATTGACCAGATTTAAGTCCCAACGATTCAACAGTCCGAAACTGCGTATTGCCCGCATTGACAAACATTTTATCTTTTTTCTGAATGATTTCACCTATGTTTTTTAATCGATCATTGGTCCAATCTGGTGATATTTTCAATGAAACTGCTGCAGAACAATTCACCCTTACATATTCAACTAACTTTTCTAAAACATCCAAATCATCACCAATGCAGCTACCAGTATCAGTATTGGGACAGCTTATGTTTAACTCGTAATAATAAATGTCTGGGACATTGCCATTTATCGTTTTTTCTATATCATTAAAATTGGACACATACTCATCTACATTTTCACCGCCTATACTTATCCCCAGCGGCCTATTATATGCCCATAATGACGAGGCCAAAAGTTCTTTGGTAAACAAATTAATCCCAGAGCCCGGAAGTCCCAATGCGTTTACAAGGCACTGCTCTCTCTCTAGCCTAATCTGTTGCAATCGTGGCCTCGGATTTCCGCTTCTTTCACTTTTCATGACTGTCTTATAGGTCGACCCTCCCAGCCCTAATTTCATCCAGATATCTAACAGGTTTTCGTCTGATTTAAATGATGCAGCAACTAGCGGAGACTTAAACTTTAAATCAAAAAGCTCAGTCTCTAATCCTCTAGGAATTGCAAAATTAAATGCTAGGCTACCTAGATTATTATTGATCCAGGTCAGGTTCTTATCTCCAAAGTCAACAATAGACTCCAGATCTTTGTCTATGTTGAAAATTTTCTGATAGATAAAAACGATATGCTTTACTAAAAACCTGAGTAATCGATAGAAAATTGAAAAAAGATATTTTCTAATAGTGTCCAACTAGTTTACCGTTATTGTAGAATCTCTTTTGGTAGAGGATACCAGATGCTTGAGTACCTTTACTCTTGATTTGGCTAGGTTGTTTTGTTCAGACTTAGGGTGAGCCAGATTCAGCCACTGATAGTATTTTAATGCGCTGTCAGTCATTGCATATGTGTAATCATATTGATAACCCAAAAAATAGGCTGCTGAGGCTGACACCTCACTCAATGAGTCCGTTTTAATTACTTTTTTAAACTCATTCATGGCTAATATTGGATTACTAGACCATAAGTCCTCAGCCTTTAAAAATAATAAATCAATGGGCCTGTTTTCATTAATATCGCCATCCTCTTTGAAAAGATATGTTGTATAATCTGATCCAGGAAACCTAGACCGAAGCATATTCTTAAACTGTATACTGCCAGACGTGTCTCCTATCTCACTGTAGATCAGTGAAAGAGTAAATATTGCTTTAGGATAAAACTTTGATGTTGAATCATTTTCCAATATCCTTTTAAAAAATACAATACCAGAGTCTAGCCTTTCAAAACTAAATGCCTCGAGATCGCCGATGTGATACAATAATTCTTCGTATGATTTCGATATTTTATCCGCTTTATTGTTTATCGAGTCTGACGAGGTAGTGTCCGCTAACAAAGTATCGGACTTGATAGAATCATAAATCTTTAAACTGTTAAGTGACTCATTGTAGGCGTCTATCGCTTTTATTTTACTTTCAGCAATAGGTCCATATTCTGACCTATTAGATTCTTTTTTCACTTGAGAAAACTTTTCTTTTGCTATATCAGGCTTCCAAATATCTGACAAATTAATTTGTCCCAATAGATAATATGCCTCTGCAGATGTTTTCGTCTTCTGATAGTCTTTGATAATTGATTCTAAACGAACCATTGCATTGTCTGTATCTTTCTGCGCCAGATAGAGTTGAACCAGTTCCAGCTCTAGTTCACCTTTTATATTTTTAAATTTTTCATCAACCAACATGGACTTTATCTTTCTCTCTGCGCTTCTGTGGTCACCTAATATTCTTGAAATTTTTAATAACTGAACGTGAGCATTCTCTATTTTTTCTTTTGTTAATGAGTTTTTTATTACCTCTTTATAAGCGCCTTCTGCAACTGCATAGTTTTCATTATTAAACGCAATATCAGCTAGTTTATTATAGACGATACCTTTTTCCGCCCTGTCTTTAATTATTTTTGCGCCCTCCTCTAGGTGAAACAGAAAGTTCTCATCTCTGTCCAGGTCAAATGCAATATCCGCTAGCGAAAGATGACACTGGGCTTTTATATTATCATCTTCAGATAATTTTATTATTTCTTGGAGTTCATTTATTGCGGTCTGAGTTTTTCCTTTTCTCCATTTACACACTGCAGACCAGTATTTCGCTTCAGCAATTTGTTGAGGATTTCCTTGGCTATAAATGATCTTCAAGTTTGTGATTGCCTCATCATATTCTGATCTATAGTATTGTGCTTTTGCCATTAATAGTATTGCATCATTCACAAGTTTTGAATCAGGAAACTCAGACAACACGATCCTGCATTTTTGTATCGTTTTTCCATAATTATCTATAGCTCTTAGGGGAATAGCCTTGCCGGATTTTTCTAGGCGGATTCTATCCGCCTCTTTGAAATACTTTTCCGCATTATAAAAAGTATTAAAATATGCGCATGAAAATAACAGTAGGCTAACCGTTATAGGAATTAAGCGCACTAATCTACAAATTCTATACATGTCGACTAGTTAAATTTACTTATTTGATTAAAACCATTGTTAAAAATAATTTATTCTAAGTGAACAGAAATAAATATATCATAATCATAGCCATACTTGTTTGTTTTATCGAAAATTCTATTGCCCAGAATAGACGCGATATAGAAAAATTTGGTTTTATTGATTTACGAACCGACAGTATGCAGGTACCGTTCTATATTGATGGCATATTTATAGGAAAACACCCTCTTAAAAATCCTATTCCAGTACTTCCAGGCTTTCATTTAGTAAGCTACCTCCCCCCTGAATTAACAAAAAAATATGTTGAAGAAGACCTTTCGGATGCTTACAAAAGAGTCTATGTTGCACCAAACGATACGCTAGAAGTTTTCCTGTTTTACGAACACTATGTTGTTGAAACAAAAACACTTGACCGACAGTATATGGTAAAAAGACTTACTGCCCTAAGTCTAATAATGATGGCCATATTTCTAATTTTTCAAATAAGTTAATTTTTCAATATAATCGAAGTACTAAGATTTGTAATTTAAGTATCATGAAACATCATACTTTTGAAGATGGCTTAAAATATAAGCCAGACTATAAATGGCCAAAGCCTGGTACAGAAAAAAAATGCCCTAAATGCAAGAACCCCTTAGAACTGTGTGAAGATAAGCCTTCTTACTATGGGAAACCCTGGTGGTGTTATAAGTGTCAGTGGCAATTTTCTGAAGAAGACTTTGAAACAATACAATCTTCCAAAAAATAATAATAGCTTTTTAGGCTATGCTTACCTCTGGCAGATCCTTACTGATTGACTCAATAACCCATCTGGCTATAACCGCGTCATCAAGATATCCGATCTCAGGTACAATATCTGGTATATCATCGTTCTCATCACAAAAATAAGATATTGCAAATAATATTCTTTTGCGGATTGAATCTGTTAGATCCGGGTATGTCTGATATATGCTTACTAATACGGAAACATTTTTTATCAGATCAACCTCAATATCATTGAGCTGTTCAGACGCGATTAATCTATCAAGCTTGGCATTGAGCATGCTAATCACATCATCAGACGTATCGAGATCAATCTTATTAATTAATTTTTTATATTGGTCTTTATCTTTTTCCGTTAATTGGAATAAGTTAGATATATTCTTCATACATAATATTTATTGATTACCCTAGAAATTAATGGACATAGGCAACAAAATTGAACAAAAATTAGGTGAACATTTAGACCTACACCATATTGAAATTAAAGACTTTACTGGCAGGCATCTTAATCATAAACAACACGATGGCGGTTTTCATCTTGAGGCAATTATCGTCTCTGACAGCTTTATTGATAAAACTCTAATTGATAGACATAAAATAATTTATGCTGCACTTGGAGAATTATTACAACATGAGATCCACGCATTTAGCATGAAAACACTAACACCAGAAGAATGGAAAAACAAATAAAATGGGTTTATTTAGTTCAAATAAGAAACAAATAATTAATGCTCCACAAGATATGTCACCATTAGAGTCGGTGACCCATCTATTTGCTGCGATACAAATCGTAGACCAACAAGCCAGCTACGAAGAAAAAGAATCATGGATCAGTGCGATATCTAAATTATTTCCTGAACACTCATCCGACAGAGCGGAAACCTTTTTTAACCAGGCTCATTCTATACTTGCTAGCCAAAGCTCAAGTGAAAAGCAAGACTATATTAGATCTATCCTAGAAAGGATTAACTCGCTCCTTTCAAAAGAACAGATTGATTCTCTTGGACCAATGATCGCACATATTGTTGAGTCCGATGGTATTGTAATGACATCTGAGATGGAAATCGTCTATATCGCTGAAGAAATACTGGGGATTAAAATAAAGGTAGATGAGGACGAATAATAGACTGCTATTCTTTTTTGAATAGCTTAAACTTTCCCCAAAAGCTCTCTTTTTCTTTTTTCTCCAAGCCCGATGATGGTTTCTCATCATCCTTTTGATCAGGTTCATCATCATTGTCTTTCAACATATCAAATCTTTGCGATGATGGCTTATTTGTTTTTGATGGCCAGGTGCTAAACATTCCAAGGTTTGAATTTGTTTTCCATTGTTTATTTGTACGATGCGTCTTTGGACTGTTAGTCGATTTTACAGCTACTGGCTTGGCATGAGCAGGGGTATTTTTTGAATTTCTCGACGAGTGTGTTCTAGATTTTGAGCTTTGAGAATAGAGCGGGGATACCGCATAACCGATAACAAATAATAACAGCAGATATATACTTCTATTCATAGGCTTAGGTGTTCTTTTCACTTTCAGATATTATGAAAAAAACAGATGAAAAAAAACTGCTCAAAAAAATTAAATTCTTCAAGGACCATAGTCAATAATCTCATGCTTTGACATGGCAATTAGATTGGCCCTTGTTTTTTTTATTAGATTTTTTTTATTTTGCACTATTCTGTCTATTTCTTTTTTACTTAGCCCATGTTTAGTGCGTAATGAGGTTACCTCTTTTAGAACAAGCCTGACTAATTGCTTTTCTTTTCGATTCGGCAAGCTAGAGATTGAACGTATCGCCAGTGAATATTCGTTCATATAAATATAGCTCCAGGTTAATGGTGAAAAATGTTTAACCCTCTTTCTAGTTAATTGGTTGCACCTAGAAAAGAATTCTATGGCCAATGGCCACTGGCGTTTATAGAAAAAATACATTCCCGTGTTATAGTTTTGCTTGTAGCTACCTTTTTCTAAAACTATTTGCGGATCTCCAACAAAAATATATTCCTGACAATAGACTGGCCTAGTTGCGGTCAAAATAAATAGGATAAAAATAGTAACAGTAAAATGATTATGGTCAGACATGTGTCTATAGAAGCCTATTATTTCCGGTATATGAGTTCATAATTTTAATAAAGATGTCCAAACTTTGCTTAATATTATTTCTGTCAGTGTTGGAACGATCAACAATATTGACCACCGTTTTCCATTCTTGAGCCTGCTCATTAAACAGAATCGGAGGATCATTCCGCTTGCCGAACAAAAGCTCTAAATGCTTAGCTAACTGTTTCACCTGAGTGTCAATCTTGTTTTTCTCTTCGTCCATACCAAAAAATTTTATTTTCTTTTTCCTCGAAAAAAGGATCAACATTCTTAGTAAAATATTTGGCGAAAGATTATCCTTTCCAGATGCAAAACCATAGGCACTGGCATCTTGTATTGACTTCCTTATTCCACCAAGTGATACCCTGATATTAGGAACAAAAAAAGATTCACCAGGCAATAGCTCAATGACTATACTTTCCCAGGGCATGTCCATACCAGTAGACATTTCTTTTAGCCAAAGCTTTGCATACTTGTCTTCATTAAAGGGTCTCGTTTTTATAGAAACATCGACACTTTCGAGAACTAAATAATTCATCAGATCTAGATCATCTGATAATTTCGTTGACCATTCTAATATCTGATGAACAAACTGATTTTGTTTGTCTACATGGATCATTGTCCAACATAGGATATATTGTACCATGATCGACAATATAATGAATAAGAATAGTATAACATTTAATTTTCCGCTGAATGAGTACAATAAAAAAAGAGCAATCTGAACATGGACAAGAAAATAAATAATCTGATGCTTTGATTTTTGCGACCTCACGCCATCATTTATAAAGTCTTGAAAGAATGAAATATCATTTAGAACCATCATCCCATCATGATTAATCTTTTCCAAACTATCTTGAAAACTGGAAAAAAGATCTCCGCTAGCGTATACCTTTCCGAATTGGAGCGGAATAAATCTCTGGATAATGTTTATGTATTTCATTGTATTGGCACAAACCGATGCAACTCTATCTGACGAATATATGATCGGTTCATTTGTTATTAAATCTTGGCTGGTCTAAGTAAAACTTATACCTGCTTAACGATCGGAGTGTGTCTAAGGACCTGCGGTGATAACTCAAAATATTTTTTAGAGAATCAATCTCATCAATAATACGCTCTTTCTTTTCCTCAACATTAATGTTTTGATCACCAGCTTTTACAATACCGCTAAGCTGTGCTGTCTTATTATAATTGATCTTTTCTAGCATACCACTGTAGCCAAACTCAAACTTTATATCTTCTAGTCTTTGAATTAATACCGAGTCCATACTCTCGTATTTTTGTTCGACTAGCCTGAGCGAGTCAACAGCCCACTCTTTATAGGCAATCATCTCTAGGGTAGAGACAATAGATTGTTTTATTGTATTGGCCTTCGCATTCCTGACCATCATTTTATCATACTCGTTTACTGTATCATTTGGCATTGAAAATTCTCTTTCAGTACCAAAAACAAACAAAAGTATGATCCCGATTGCAGCGAAAAATGCTAAACTCTGTGAAGAACTAATTTTCATTCAAAATATCATTATATTTAAATTTTACTATCATGAATCAAAAGATCATTTTAATAAGCATCAGCCTAATATCCTTAGTCTTATGGTGGTTTAATATTTTCCCGGTCTTACTCCTCATACTGCCAATTATGTATATAAAAGGTTTGAAAGAATAGCTACCATAATCATTCTAATAGACTATATGATCATACATCCAGTGCCATGGACTAAAATCAATGCTTACTGTGTCATCGGCAAATGATTTCGTTCGGAATGCAGAAACATCGATCGTCTTTTCTCCTGCATTTGATTTTAGTTTTAGCATAGCCTCATTATTTCCCAGCCGAAGGCGAGACCGGTCAACTGTAAGGCTTACGCTCGTGCCCGAACGAATTGAGCCCCTGTCAGGACTGATTAGAAGCCATTGTACATCGGAATGTATTTCCCATAACATGGTCCCTCCACCAAAATTTTTAATGTTAAACGTTTGACTATTTTTGGTCGAATCAAAGCTCAGATATTTTGCATCAACATAAAGAGACGGCATTGCCACAATCATGTTTACATCAATCTCTTTTTCCTCAGAGTTTGAACTAACCACTATGGTCCCTTGATATTTTCCAGTCTTCAGGCCGGTTCTTTTCACCTTCGCTGTGCATGAAGACTCCTTTTTTGTTGAGCCACTAGTGCGACTAAGTTTTATCCAGCTGACATCTGGAGATAGTGACCACTTAAGCAGACCCCCTCCAATATTTTTTATGGAAAAATCTATCTCATTTTTTCCTGTAATGAAGTTAAGATTATCAGTGGACAGTTCGATGATTGGAGTGGTGTTCTCGATGACATCGCACGGGCCAATAACTGTTGAACTATTTACATCATAAGAGTCCGCTATCTTTATATAAAATTTTTCCCCGACAATAAGATTATTCCACCATCTAAATTTTCCATTATTACTGATATCTGATCCGATATTCTCCCATGTTATGCCATTGTCTACGCTCAAAAATATATCAACCATTGGCATCCAGCCTATTGTTCCCCAGCTGATATCTAGCATTTTAATTTCCTGATAGGGTAGTCCTTTGGCTGGCGTGTAAATATCAATCTTATTCTTATTTTCAAGAACAGAGATTCCATCTTCTACTATGGAGGATAGTTTATCGCCCGTATTAATGTCCGCATTTCCATATGGATTAATCATGGAAGACTCACCTGTTTGAGATCCCCAGAAGTTATCTGCTAGTTCTATCTCACTATTATCGCTATAGCTAGAGATCTCCTTTCCTCCATGATAAAAACTGAGCCTAAAATCATTTACCTCTGGTTTCACAACAAAGCCACTATCTTTACCAGGGATATATGCATAATTAAAATATTGCCGTAGCAGATACCTGTTTGACGATAGAAGGTTTTCTTTAGCGATAGACCAGTCCGAATAGCTGTCCGTATTGTCTATGGATCCGGTATAGTCACTGTACTCTATCCAGGTGTTAGAATGTTTTCCCGCTAGCGGGTTCCAGCTGCACTGAAATGGAGCGGGAAGATAGGTTAGCGTCTGATATCTTGAATTTTTAACCTCAAATATAGGAGACCAGACACTGTTCCCTGTGCATGGCTGCCAAGAGAACTCAGTTCCTCCATTGTTTGAATTGTATTGAAAACCAATCCAGCCTATCCTGCCAAAAGGCACCTCTCTATATATTTTCTCCTCCCAGTTTTCAACCCAGCCATCTCCGGTATATTCCACACCTTCCCAATTCTCCCAGATGTTTTCATACCTGTGCTCATCTAACACGGTGGTCTTGTGATTATCAATAAAGTTTGAGCGTCCTATCCTTACTGCGGGGCTCTCTCCTTTAGTCCAAAAACTAAAATAATCTTCCTGCTCCCAGTCTGTCAGTTCAAGGCCATAGCCCTGATTATTTCTGATCGTAGAGCTCTCGATGATCACGTTACTGCTGCCTCCGATTAACAGGCCGTTAGATCTATTATCTGAGATGCTGCCTTTTGTAACCACGGTTATGGCAGATGAGATCACCATTCCGTGTCTGTTTTCGTTAACAGTCAGATTGTAGGATGTCATGTTTCCGTAGTTAGCGATACCATTGTCTTTATTTTTTATGATCTTGGTATTTAACATATCAACCACACCAAGATTATTGTTCACTATACCAACACCCTGGCAATGGTGAACGTGTGCCCAGTCGATAAATACGTTTCCCCTTTCTATGAAAAAACCCGCTCCATCGGAGTTTGATATTTCTATATGTTTTAGGTCTATTGAATCATTCGAGACGCTTTCTATTTTAATCCCCGTCGATCCACAGTTTTCTATTAGCAGTCCTCTTGCCTTAAACCCAGATCTAATGTTTAATCCTGTTTGAGCATTAGATATTTCTAAAAACTCTATACTACTTGGGGTATTACTCTCATGAATGGTGACACCACTCCAATAGTTTTTGTCGATGGTGTTTTTGATAGGTTTTATTGAAACCATGTTCTCATGAGACCCCTCAATATTAATCGATCCCAGTACAGAAAATTCAATGTCCCCATGGTCATCGTTATTAAGGTCTACATATTCTATAGAAATATTTACACCCTCTTTGATCGTAAGAGTAATATTTTTCTGAATAATCACACTCTCACTAAGAATAATATCATTAGACCATGTTGTGTTCTTAGTGATGAATGTTTCTGCGGATGTTAGGTTTATGGTCGCAAGAATGCAGGCTAGATACTTAGTTAATAAAACTCTAGTAACCATGGTCTATAAAATTTAGAATATATGGAACTGAAAGACCTTGATATTTATCAAAATTTTAGATCGCTATTTTATTCTGCCCTACTAGGCTGTCATTATATTCTTTGGCAAGCGCTAGGGCCTGCTCAAAAGTGACATCAACAGATTCTTCCCTCATAAATCTTTTTAGCATATTGGTGATAACATAGCCATAGAGAGTTATCTTTATCATTTTCTGATTGTCAGCAGCAAGGCTCATTAATCCCAGGGTAGAGTTTCCGCACATAAAACAACTAAGCTTGAACTTTCTGGTCATAAACTGCTTCTCATGATCTAGCGCAAGGGCCATATTTTCCTGATCCTCAATGATACGGAAGAAATGAGACTTTGGTATCTCAATACCTGACCTGTAGGCTTTCCAGCTTGATTTATGCTCTACTACTTTTAAAGCTTTAGCATTTGTTTGTGCAATAGAAACGCTAACGATGGTGATGACACTGGCTAAGATAATCCTCATAAATAAATACTATTTCAGCAGCACCATTTTTTTCATGTGGTGATAGGTTCCTGCATGGATGGTATAAATGTACATTCCAGCACTAACTGGTAAGCCGTTGTCATTGGTCGCATTCCACAGCGTGGTATGATAGC
>CAJWMI010000007.1 GCA_913043185.1 uncultured Fidelibacterota bacterium
TAAATATACGGCTTTAAACCTAAAAATTCATTATCAGAAAGTCTATATGAAATCAGCTCAACATAGTCCAGGTTAATTTTCTCTATAGCCCGAGCCGTTTGAATACTAATAATATTATTTTCAAACGATATCAGGGTTCCCCCTAAGCGCTTATTGTTATTGTGAACGACTTTAACATATTGCGGCTTAGGAAGCCCATTTATTATTTCTGCAGCTCTTAAAAAATCCATCCCAGCGTACATAATCTCACGAGCTTCTTTTGTAAACTCAGGCTGCAAATTTACCTTATTTTGAAACCTGGTGAATTGCTTGAGTGACATTTTTTTCTCATATGTTTTTCTTTTTCCTCTTTTATTTACAACTATACGTACACTGTATTTCAAATCGGAAACTTGATATATCTGGGCACTGATAAAATTTCTTACTTTAGGAAATATACGATAAAAACGGTTCTCGTGAATGTCTATTGTTGTTCCAACACGCGGACTCAAAATAACAATCTCGCTCTGTGAGAAACCTTTACATAATAATAACAGTAAAAATAGACCAATCTTTATCATAATATATATTTAAAAACTGAATGCGGTTTCTACTTTTGTCTGCTTAACAGGTTCTAAATCACCGGTACCGTTGTCTCTATAAAATTCGCTGTATTCCCAGATCAGACTCACACCCTTGCTCATTTCGTACCCGACACGGTATCCCATGACAGTGTTTTCAGATGGGTTTTTAAAATCAAATGGGTCTTTATCATTATTTCTTCTATAGAAAGCAGTTGCTGTGCTTAACTTAGGAATATTATCTGTGTTAAGGGTCAGTACAGAGTTGAAGCTATTATATTCAACAGTGTCTGCTGTCATACTGGCATAGGAAGCGCTAAAATTCACTAGATTAAATAGATTCATATTTGCAGAACCAAATACGCCATCAGAGCTCCAGCTATCATCATAATCAGAAAAGATAGACATATCTTTTGTCCTAATTATAGTCTCTGTTCCTTGAGAGATACTAACTACTCTGTTTAAATCATAGGCCTGGTCAAAAAACTGAGGAATATAAGAACCTTTAACGGATCTGTATTCAATAGAAATATTAAGCAAGCCGAATAATGTTGATCTTAGCCCCGGTATAGTCAGGCCTGTTCCAGAACGCTTTGGTCGAAAAAAAAGTGTGTCAGCATTATCATCTACTGTTGCAACCTCAGGAAATAATAGGCTGTTAAACTCCGTGTAAACAGATAGAGATAACATATCGCTAGACAACACAGGGTAAGATATATCAAAAGACCAGGCAGACACAGACGCGCTGTTATCGTTAATACTAAACGGTCTTGCTTTAAGGGTTATGCTGTCGTCCATAGCATCAACCAGGTTGTCACCGTCAGAATCAATATCAATCAGTGAGTCAGAGACCCCCATTCCATGACCAGGGTCTGGCCAGCCGTCGCCATCGGTATCATTCCAGAGAGAGCTATCAGTTGGAAAATCATCAAATATATCAGGAAAAGAGTCACCGTCTCTATCTTTTAAAGATGAAAACATATTCGCATCAGAAATATAGTTTAAACCTATTGTGATCGGTAACGCATCAGAAACCCTATACTGTGCTCTCAGTCCCAAAATGGTTCCGCCTCTAGAAAAGTCTTTAATGTTTGATAAAAATAATTCACCACCAATAGGGCCTATGTTAAATCCAGTGTTTATCCCTACTCTTCTCACCGTTGGAAACTCCATCATATTAGAATAACCCTGCATCAAACCTCCCTGTCCAAGTGTCATGTTTTCAATAGAACCATATTTAACCCACACTGGAGAAGATTTTTCGCCATAACGTATGTAAAGGATTTTATCATATATTAGATCAGGATCACTCTTAAAGTCCCACTCATCTTCACGCACATTACCCTCATTGTCCATGTAAACAACCAAGTCTAGCCCTATGCCAACACCGGCTATATTTATCTCTGGCCTAAGTGCAAGCTGATTGTATAGTGTGCCATCTATTGTAGCTGAGCCAATCCCAAGGCCCATCCCAAAAGGCTTTTTTGGCACATCAGGTTTACTTTCTGGCTTAGACTCAGTTGCTGATTCCTGTTCAATTGAGGTATCATTATTGTTGCTTCTATTTTCTGATTCAGGTTGTCCACTATCACTATCATTGATGTTATCATTTTGACTTTGTGAATCAAATTGTTGAGGTTCAGCTGATGGCTGAGAAGGATCTACTCTTTTTGAAGGCGGTTGATTATTTTGAATAACATCCTCTAGTTCTGGATCTTTAGGGTAGTCACTGGGACTTGCTGGCGCCTGCATTAGGCTCCCTGTGGACCCACTTAAGGCCTTCTGCCCTGGGCCAACACTTACTGTCTGTCCACTGACAGAGTTAAATACATCAAACAGGCCCTCTTTACCAACAAACTGATCAACACCAGAAGGATCAATCATCGCGGAAAATTCTGTGCCTTTTACACTTGCTACGCTTACAGGAGATACGACCCTGAAAGTCTTATTCCTATTTTCTTTTTCAATCTTATTAAGGATTGTACCAAACTCAATATTCAGTGAACGAGTATTTCTTGTGTCCATAAACTCAAACTGTGAGTTTGCCTTGATCTTTACCACCGACCTATCATCTAAAAATATTACAGCTGCAAATCCATACTCACCCACTTTTATAGCGTCACCATTATTTATTGAGCCGCCAACCTGTGCTGCTTCAGCATAGGTCTGCATGCCTAATCTTTTTATATATACCAATCCCTCTGACTTCATGATTCTTGCAACCGACTCTGCGTAACTAATAGACAAGCAGAAAAAAAGAGTTAATATAAATGTATACTTAGAAAGGTATTTATTCCGCATTGTTTTCCCTCAGATTAAAGCCAGATATTAGCAACCTATTTAATTTTCTACAATAGACTTAGAAATTCCAGCAGCCTCGCAAAATACTGATATTATATTCTTAAAATTTTTTCCCGTGACCTCACTCATGCCCAGCTCACAGGTAATACTCGAAGATACTCCATCTGAGAAACTATCATGCAATAATAATTTATTTGATGCGTAGACACTCAAACCAGGGTATCTCAATGATTTATCTCCTGCAGCTCCGCAGCATTTTTGTTCTTCATTTCTCACTACTTTGCTAACACACTCATTCATTAGAGAATGAAATCTATTATCTAGACTCATTTTTTCTGCAGAACAGGGAGCATGTACAAAATACCTTTCATTAATAGGATTTATACTACATTTTTCCTTTACACTGTCTAAATACTCAATGATATCCAATATAGTGAGATCATAGTTTGTTCCTTTTATATATTCCTTTAGATGATAAGTACAGGGTGAGTTATCAATAACAATAGGTGTTCTTCCGTTGTCAGAATCTTCATAAAGCTTACTGGTCAATTTTTCTGCCATTCTTATTCCCACATCTCTTTGACCGTGAGAATCAAAAGACATGCCACAGCAAAAATCATCATAGTTATCGAGAACATGAAGCTTAGTACCCACATGATTTGATAACATAATCATGTATTCTACATTAGATGTCCCTCTTGAGTCTCCTGACAATATGCGACCAACGCAACTGGGATACATTATTGTTTCTGCACTATCGATACCACAGTTACCTTTATAACTACTATTGGTTAGATTAAATCCTATTGTTGGCCAAATAGGAAATAAACCATTTGAAACATGATTAAGCCTATTTGTAATGTGCTTAAAGTTTTCTTTTCCCATAATCTTACTGCTATAGTTTCCTATTTTTAGTAGAAACCGAAATATTGCTAATGAAAGATCGAAATTATTTTCAACAATCCGGGCCAGAAAATTATTATTATTTTTCACTCGATAATCTCTGACCATTTCACCAGTGTTTATGTTCACTGGACATCTATCTTCGCATAACCCATCTGTTGCACAGGATTTGTCTAGGTAGTATTCTAGATCTTTATCTATGTCAGACCTGATGACCTGATCTCTAATTAGCTCTAGCTCCCTCATAAGCCCAATTCTCTGTCTAGGAGATAGAGTATAACCAGTACTAGGACAAACTTTCTCACAAAATCCACACTCTACACATGTGTCAACGATATCATTGACTTTTGGCATAGGCTTCAATGATTTAATATGAATTTTACTGTCTCTTGTTAAGATTACATCCGGATTTAATATAAAGTCAGGATCAGACAAAGACTTAATACTCCACATAATGTCAAAAATCTCACTGCCCCATTCTTTTTCAACAAAAGGCGCCATATTTCGTCCTGTACCATGCTCAGCTTTCAGAGAACCATTATAATTATTTAATGTTATCTCAGACATTTTATCTATAAGCAGCTCATAATTTTTTACGCCACTTGACGTCTCAAGATCTACAGAACAGACATAATGCAGATTTCCATCTTTAGCATGGCCAAAAGTAACAGCATCATTGAAACCATAGGATTTAAAGATATTTTTCATATCCTCTACAATATCGGAGAAATTTTGGACATCAACAGCAATATCTTCGGTAATAACAGTGGTTCCAATTTTTCTTAAAGCACCAACCGTTGGATACAGACCCTTTCTAATTTTCCAGAGACTCTCCCTATTACTAGCATCGTTAGAAAATCCTGAAGAAATATTAATAGAATTACTTTTGTGCATTATCTCTTTCGCAACTTTAAATCTATTTATTAACTGTTCATGGTTTTCACAATGATATTCTACTAAAATACCTGAGAAACCATCTTCTATTTCCTTTGGACTATATGGAGGATTTTGAATATTTACCGCTGTTCTTAGCGCATTATCATCAAGAAACTCTATTGCACTTGCGCCACTGTCTTTAAAATCCATAACAGAATTGCAAGCAGAGACTGAGCTATTATATAATATTAGTCCGGTAGTCTTGTGCTCATATTCAGGAACCGTGTCTAGTGTAACAGCAGAAATAAAGGCAAGAGTACCCTCAGACCCGATTAATAGATGAGAAAAGATTTCTAAAGGATCAGAATAATCAACAAAAGAATTCATAGAATACCCGATCGTATTTTTAAGTCGATATTTATTGATTATTTTATTATATAGTCTTTTATTATTACTTATATAATTCTTTATTTTAAGTATTCCTTTAAATAGTTCTGGTTCACTGTACTGAAACCTTTCAGATTCACCATGTCTACCAGATTCATATACATGGCCATTGGGAAGCATAAAGCGTATGGATTCTAAAGTATTGTAGCTATTATGCTCTGTACCACATACCATGCCTGATGAATTATTGGAAACTATGCCGCCTATACATGCAGCGTTTATTGATGCGGGGTCTGGACCTATTTTTCTATTATATGAGGCGAGTATTTGATTTGCTGTCGCCCCATTAACGCCTGGCTGAAGAAATATTTTTTTACCACCATCTAAAACTCTGAATCTATTCCAATAATCTTTTACCTCTACAAGGATCCCGTTTGTGACTGACTGCCCAGACAAAGAAGTTCCCGCAGTTCTAAATGTGATTGGTATCTTATTGTTTCGACTATAGTTGAATAAATCTTCTACCTCGTTCTCATTTTTTGGTTTTGCAACTGCTTTTGGAACCATCCTATATACACTTGCGTCTCTGCAATAAGTCAATCTATCTATCCATGTCGTAGATAACATATTATTTAAACTGATATTATGAACTTTAGTCATTGAAAATTTTCAGCATCTTTTATGTAATTATTTATTTTTTCTTCAATAGATTCACAAATAATACGGTTAAAAAGAAAAGGATTATAGATTTATTGATAACATTGTAGTTTGTTTGAGTATTTTGTAACTTGATATAATTCTGAGGTAGTCTATGATTTTACTTTTTTTAAGTCTATCATAGATAATATTCAATAAAATAAATATGAATTATAAAAGACTACTAAATATAACATTATTTATTATACTGTCATCACACGCATACTCAAGTGAAACAGTATCTATTGCAGGTGTGGTTATAGATAGCAAAGGCAAGCCAGTAAAAAAGGCTGAGATTGAACTATTGACAGGAAAAAAAGAAAAAGTAACAGACACTAAAACTGCCAAAAATGGAACGTTTGACCTTAAAGATCTCAAGGCTCAAAATTATTACTTAAATATAACCAGCAAGAAAAAAGGCTCCGCAACGGTTATAATCAGGGCATGGCCATCAGGCAATATTGATATTAAAGATTTAAAAGTTACTCTATCGGAAAAAGGTGAAAAGCAAAAATCATCTTTCGGACCTAAACCAACCGTTAGTGATGACAATGTTGAGGGCCCTCCGACTCTTCAAAAAGGTGGCGCATTAGCTGGTAAAACAATGAAAAAACCTCCGAAAAAGGTAGAAAAAGTTTCTGTGAGTGGAAAAGTATTGAATAAAAAAGGGAAACCAGTAAAGAAAGCTAAAATTATACTTTTCGATGAAAACTATAATCCGGTTGAAGAGCTAGAAACAAATAAAGAAGGCTTATTTAGTATAGAAAAACTCAAGCCTGCCAACTATAACTTAACAATCTCTAAAAAGAAAAATCAGGTAAAATTCAAACTCAAATCATGGCCAAAAAACAATCACAGCATTAAAAATATTGATGTAAATCTAACAAAAGAAAAACAGGAGACAAAAACCCTGACCTTTGGCGTAGAGCCACCACAGGCAAATGCTGGACCTGATCAAGAATTTGCTTATGAGAAGACCGTTACTATAGACGGTAGTAAGAGCTATAACCCTAATAATATCATTCAGTCCTATGAGTGGAAAGAGATATCTGGAAAGATAAAGATTAAAGATCCTACCAAACCAATTTTTAATTTTCAATCACCACGAACTGATCAAACATTTGAATTTGAATTAACAGTAAGAGGGCCCGGTAAAATAATTGACGAAGATACTGTAAAGATAGTCGTATACAATAAAAATATTTTTCCAATCGCTGATGCTGGTGAATACCAGACTGTCGATTTGAATGAGCCAATCATATTAGACGCTTCAAAGAGTAATGACCCAGATGGTGAGATACAGTCCTACCAGTGGAGGCAAATATCAGGAGAAAAAGTTAACTCTAGAAACTGGAATCAATCTGTAATTACTTTAACAACTACCTCAACGCTAGAGGACACCCTTTCATTCGAACTTATGGTAGAAGATAATTATAACTCTGACCTTGATACTGTAGTCGTTTATATTGTTGATATTCCAGAACCACTGATACTGCTTACTAGTAGCTCAAGCGCAAACGAAGGTACTGGCATGGCAAAAATCTCACTGGGTGTATCCGCTAAATCTGGAAAGATAGCCTCTGTGCATGCTAAAACATATGATAGCACTGCAACGGGAAATGGCAGAGACTATACTACAATTGACAAAATCATCTCTGTGCCAGCTGGTAAAGCTAGGATTACTTTTCCATTAAATATTAACAATGATAATATTGATGAGTATGATGAAATGTTGATCATAAAAATAATTGACACTACGACCACCAATGCAAACACAGGAGCAACACGTACCCACATACTAACAATTATAGATGATGACCTTCCACCATCAGTTGAATTTTTATCTTCTAATACAACAGTGTCAGAGTCTGTCGGAAAACACTATCTAATTCTTTCACTATCAAATCAGAGCGGAAAAGATATATCTGTAAACTATCAGGTTCAGCCAACAAGCTCCGCTGTGTTTGGGCAAGACTATTCTATTGAATCAGGGACCTCATATTTTCCAGCGGGTAAAACCAGAGACACACTAAACATATCAATAATCAATGATCCTATTGATGAGCCTAGGCAATCTATCGTCTTAGCACTTAGTCAACCTGTAAACGCGTCTATCGGATTAAAATCTATGCACACGGTAAAGATTAACGATGATGACCCTCCTCCATATGTTTATATTGATAATGAAAAAGGTAGCGGCCTTGAGTCAGACAGCTCTCAGTTTATTGCTTATTCGCTGTCAAGCTATTCTGAAAAAGAGGTAACAGTAAACTATAGAGTCAGTACCTATGGCACCACATCGAAAAAAAATAAAGACTATTTATTAGAAAATGGTTCCATGATTATTCCGGCAGGTCCACCTGGAAAATCTGGCATAAGTTTCACTGTAATAGATGACGAAATAGATGAGTATGATGAGCTTTTAATCGTTAACCTTATCGGTGAACCTGAGAACGCGACAATGGGCTCACTCACTCGTTACACTTTTACCATTATTGATAATGATGATAGGCCTACCTTAGAATTTAGTGGGGACGATCATGGTAACGAATTTTTAGCAGCAACAAGAATTAAAGTTGGTAGTACATCCGCTGGAATTATTGAACTTGGAGGAGATATTGATGTCTTTAGGTTTGATCTAAAATATCCCATAACCGTGCTCACAAAATCATCAGGAAATACGGACGTATTTGCTGAAATATTAGATAATGCAGGACAATTACTAGCCTCTGATGACAATAGCAGAGACAGTAATAACTTCATGATGAAGCTTCCATTGTTACCCGGTCCACATTTTATAAGAGTAAAGCACTATGCGCCTGATGGAACCGGAGACTATATTTTGACACTTGAATCTTCAGAGTTGTATGATAAACAGGCAGACGACCTTATTCTAAGAAAAACACAGGCCTATTTCCACCCCGGACACATTATTTATACTGCCCAAACCAATAATGATCAATCCTATTATGTTGACAGAATTCAGATTGATTCGGTTTCATATTCTCTTGACTCAAAACGATTTATTAAAATCATAGTCAATGATTCAATACTAATCAACCCTTCACACTGTTATGTACCAAGCCATGGTAGATATGAAAACCTAGGTATAATCCAAAAGAATTATATTTCAAATCCACTAGATGTTAAAGGGCTACCACAATACTTACCTGAGAAATATCTTGATAACTCATTAGTATTTGGTGTTGTAAGAGACTATCAAACTAGAAAACCTATATTTGGCGCAGAAATTAGGGTTTATGCTGCTGCTGCACCGTCAATTGTAGCAAGTCAAACTAATCTGATTAATCTAATGGATGGGGAAACATGGGACGGAGGCAACAGATTACCCACAAAACGCGCACTATATAATGTACCTAAAATCAATAGCTATCCCGAAGAAAAAGGAAGAAGAATCACTGGACTAAACGGAAAATTTGCCATTGCAGTGCAGGATACTGGATTTCTATTGATTCGTGCTAATGCTCCAACAAACAACTATAGAGTACAAGAAAAGAAAATTAGGATACGAAACAAAAGAGGAGATTTTTACGGAACAGATATATGGCTTATTCCAAAATAAGTTTTACCAAGTTTCTAATATTTTCTTTTGTTTTTATTTTTAATTCAGGTTACAGCATGAAAAACTCAGAATATGCCACTCTTGGTGGCGGATGTTTTTGGTGTATTGAGGCAGTTTATCAGAGACTGGATGGGATAATCTCTGTTGTCCCAGGATACGCTGGCGGACATTCAAAGACAACAACTTATAAAGAAGTATGTACCGGAAAAACTGGTCACGCAGAGGTTGCAAGAATACATTATAATAGTGATATATTAACTTATGAACAAATTTTAAATGTCTTTTGGCAGGCTCATGATCCGACCACTTTAAACAGACAAGGAAATGACGTCGGGACACAATATAGATCTGTTATTTTCTACCATAACGATGAGCAAAAGAAGATCGCAATAAATTCGAAAGAAAAAGCGAACAAGTCTGGATATTGGTCAGATAAAATTGTAACTGAGGTCACAAAAATCTTTAACTATTCAGATGCAGAAGACTACCACAATAACTACTATGATAATAATCCAAACCAACCCTATTGTCTGTTTGTAATCAAGCCAAAGCTGGATAAACTAATAGATGATGGAATTATAAAATAATATATTAATAATCTTAAGAATAATGATGCTCAAATTCCTGCATTGCAGCGATTAATGCACCAACACCAGATTCTGGCATAGCATTATAGATAGAGGCCCTGAATCCACCTACAGATCTGTGACCTTTCAGAGTTTTTAATCCTCTCCTATCACAAAACTTTAGAAATTCATTATCGTTCATTTTATTATCGCAAAAAATAAATGGGACATTCATTGTCGAACGATCTTCTTCATTTACAGGACTTTGAAACATAGTATTTCTATCAATCTCATCATATAGTATCATCGATTTATGATGGTTGATATTTTTCATTTTATTAAGTCCACCAATTGAATGAAGCCACTTTAGCGTTTCATTAATAACGCACACTGCAAAAACAGGTGGTGTATTAAACATAGAGTCTTTTGAAACATGTGTGCTGTACCTCATCATGGTCGGAATATTTCGATAATTTAATCTGGCAAGATCTGATCTAATAATGACAAGAGTTACTCCTGCTGGGCCCATATTTTTCTGTGCACCAGCATAGATCAAGCCAAATTTTGATACATCTAAGGGTCCTGATAAAATATCTGAGCTCATGTCTGCTACAAGAAAAGTATTATCATTTTCCATTACCGGGTAGCTTTTATACTGTGTGCCATATATGGTATTATTGGTGGTAATATGAAGATAACTTGCTCCCTGAGTTTTAGATATTTCTTTTGGGATGTAATTATAAACAGATTCTCTAGAGCTACCAATTATATTGACTCTGCCAACTCTCTCACACTCTTTTATCGCTTTCGCAGCCCAGGCACCAGTGTCTACATAATCTGCCGATCCATGATCAGGAAGCAAATTCATTGGAACCATTGAAAACTGCGTTGATGCACCTCCCTGCAGCCAAAGAACATGATAATTATCAGGAATATTAAGAAGAGTCTTGAGATTATTCGTTGTTTCATTAAATAGTTCCACCACCGGCGTAGACCTGTGACTCATTTCCAACAAACCTATTCCATTTTCTTGAAAATTTTCAATGGCCTCCTTTGCAGCTTGTAATGCCTTTTCAGGAAGACAAGCCGGGCCTGCGCTAAAATTATAAACACGATTCATAAAAGGTGGTTTTTATATAAAGAATATCAACCAGAAGTTTCAACAAAACTTTAGTGCGGGTCAATAGCTACTCCGCTCCTTTAGAATAAAATGTTGTCGACGAAAAACTTTTATTCCAAACTGATCGGAGCGAAGTAGCTGTTAAAAAATTTATTCTGGTCTTTGCGACCTATACGGAATTGACCATGTTA
The DNA here is from genome assembly GCA_913043185.1 of uncultured Fidelibacterota bacterium. The sequence goes on from CAJWMI010000007.1 coordinate 11,184, forward strand.
CACTGTTATAGCCGCCATCTTCTGTAAAAAGTGTGGCCAAATCAATTGTGCTAAAGAATGAACGAAATACACGAGAGCTGTGACCTATGCCGGGGCCATGTACACGCCAAAATCCTGTGTGAACATTGTCATTCGCATCTGAGTCAACACTGATACCAAGATCATTGAGACGACGCCTTCCTCTCTGTGCTGCACTTCTTCCATAATGGAGCACTACCCACTCTCCCACTCCTACAGAGTCAATAGTATACTCAGGTCCAGTATTTTCTACTGATACTTTGGCAATAAGTGCGTCAAATGATGTAAATGTTGGCAGTGTCTCGCGGTCTATAAAATGATCTCCGATTTCATCCGAGGAGAAAGAATAAAGAAGATCACCATTAAGTATAAGACCTTCAGCAGCATTTAATTCAACTTCATAAACCTCTACAGATGTAATGGAAACCTTGTCTCCAGATCCTCCAATAAGTGGGGTGAGCGCAATAATTCTCCAGCTGTAACCATCCGGGTTATTACTATTATCTATTCTAGCGTATTTCACTTTCCTTGTCATTGTAGAGCTGAACTCTTTAGAGAAACCAATAGAGTCAATCGCCTCCATGGTTGAGGTGTCCATTGCCTGGGCCATAAAAAGTCCGCTTACAGTATAATTAACTACGCCTATGGCAGTGTCTCCATCAACCGTAAAATCCACGGTTCTCTCTCGATCAATAATCTGGCGACCAAATCTAATACGGTATCCTTCTCCATGGCCCAATGTGTCACCTAGTGTCCTTGAGAGACCTCCATACTCAAGTCCGCTATCATAATCCATATCCATGAGACCGCCATCTCCAAATCCATCAAGCCCTGCTGCGTCATCCTCATCAAGAAGCATTAAGAGTTCGGACTCGTCATAGTACTCATCTTGGTCGGTATCAACACAAGCGATTGAAAGCATTAAAAAGGATAAACTGATCTGATATAAATATTTCATTATTATTTTCTCCTATTAATTATTAATTCCAATATCCGCGACGTTTTCCATGTTTTTTACCACGTTTGGCCTTTTTTCCATCTTTCATTCCACGTCTTTTCTGCCTTTTTTTCATTTTTCCTTTCATATTTTTCATCATCTTATGCTTAAAAAGACCTAGCTTAGCCTGCTGATTCGGGTCTAAGATATCACCAGACTCAAGTAGAAACTTTTCCTCTAGGTCCGCCATTTTTTTACGAAGCGCAGTTGACTCTTTAATAATCTTATTCACCTCTGCACCTGTGAGCTTGTCTTTATTTTCCATATTCTGATTCAATGATTTTCCTAGTGCCCTTTCCTTATTTTTGATTTCATCTATTGCTTTCCTGTGCTCTCGAAATCGGGGGAAAAACTTATCTGCCTGTTCTACTTGGAGGTCCAGCTCCTCTGTCAGCTTCCATATCATCATAGTCTCCATGGCCTTCTTGTCTTCCTCGATTAAAGAGTCGGGCAACACCTCTTCAAACGGTGGCGGCTCTTGTGCAGATAGCATGCTTTGTGTTATAATTATTAATGGTGTTATTGTTAGATATAGTATCCTCATAATGAAACCTCATACACGTTTGTGTTCTCATATAATTCGTTAAAATAAATTAAATCTTCTGTGTCCCAGATATTCGTTTCTTCAATCATAAATAGCGTGAACTCTTCAACAGAAATAGTATCATATCCTTGATCAAATGTTGAAAAATCCGTATCAAAATATTCTATATTACTGTCATACTCTGCCCAGTAAATATCTTGTTTTGGTAGCTCTACAAATTGACTAGTAGTGAGCATGCCGACCAAAAAGATAAACGCAAATGCACTAAACCCTGACCGAATTCTTTTCTTTCGCATCATTTCTTTTTCCTGTCTTCCACGAAGTTTAGCTATAAATGAGGCGGAATCAGGGCCACTACTTTCAGCATGCGTTATACCGATTATTCTATTTTCAAAATCAATCATTATCTAATATGTCTTTAAGTCTATTAATTGCATGGTGATAATTTACTTTAGCAGAGCCCTCACTTATTCCGGTTATTTCTGAAATTTCCTTATAAGATAGAGCGTCAGATATTCGAAGCATCACCACGGTACGCTGTTTTTTTGGTAACCTTGATATCCCATCCCACAATTCTTTCCTTTCCCATTCTTTATCAGTTGATTTGTCAAATTCTCCCACCTCTGGCGCCTGGTCAAGGTGGAGGATATTTTTCCACTTATTTCTTGTGATCCACGAGTTTGCGGTATTCGTATTGATCCTGAATAAATAGGTAGAAAAAGACGACTCATGTCTAAAGTTTCTAAGGTTTTTATATAGTTTCATAAACACATCCTGAGCAAGATCCTCTGCGGTCATTTTATCACCGGTGATTTTAAGAAAAAATCCAAACACATTTTGTAAGTGTTTTTCAACCAGTTTATCGAATGATTTTTCATCTCCACTCTGAAATTCACGAATTAGATCATTGTCTTCGGGCATATCATTTGTCATATTAGACTAGGTTAATCATAAAAAGTTAAAAAAAATATAATTAGTAATCTTTAGTAGCAATAAATAAAAAATAATCACATATTTTTCGATATGGAGAATCAGAATATATTTAACATTGCAAACCCTGCCCAACGCAACGCTATAAAACATCCTCCTGCTCCATTAATGATTATCGCTGGCGCAGGTACAGGAAAAACATTTACCCTTGAGAACAGAGTAGTATATCTAGTCAAAGAGTACAATATTAACCCAGAAAATATTCTCACAATTACATACACAGAAAAGGCGGCACAAGAATTAAAAACTAGAATAATTAAACAGGTCGGGCAAGAAGCACATTCAATGTTTGTTGGAACATTTCACTCATTCTGCTTTCAAATTATGAAACATTATAAAAACGATTCATCTTCAACACTTATTGATCAGAGTGAGGCGATCCACATGCTTCTTGATCGATATGACGAGTTTCATCCGCTTGAGTCTGATGAATTCGCAATCAATCCAAAAACAGCAGTCACTGAGAGTTTTATTCCATTCTTTAACAGAATAAGAGATGAACTAATCGATATTGAAAACGTGGATCTAGAAGATTTAGAGGATCAATACGCTGATAATCAAGAATTATTTTACCAGCTTAAAGATCTAATACGTATATATCCAATTTTCCAGAAATGGAAAAAAGATCAAAACCTTATTGACTATAATGATATGATACGTTCCGCATATGATCTTTTAATTAATGACAATAAAACTTTGCTCCAGGTACAAGAAAAATATAAACACGTTATAATCGATGAGTTTCAGGATAATAATTTTGCTCTTAACGAAGTAGTTCGTCTAGTTGCAGGTAAAAAAATGTCTATTACTGTTGTAGGCGATGACGATCAGGTAATCTATAGTTTTAGAGGCGCAAACTCTTATAACATAAATAATTTTGAAAATACGTATGGCAGTCATCCGTTGTACAAATCGATTACACTAGATAGAAACTACAGATCTTCGCAGCCCATTCTAGATATTGCAAACCAGTCTATTAGTAATAATAATTACAGAAAAGAAAAGGAACTTATATCAGACCAGAAAGAAAATAATATTAAGCCAATTCGATTTTGGGGATCAAAATTAGAGCAAATAGAATTCATTATTAATGAAATAAACGAATTGAAACAGAATCATAATTATAAGGATATTGCTATCCTTTGTAGAACACATGCTCAAACGACACAGGTCGTTGAGGCTTTAGATAAATATGGTATGCCAAATCTATCTCCTAAAAGAGGATTATTTAGTATACCAGCTGTAAAAGATCTCATCGCTTGGATGCAGGCAATTGGCAAAGGTAGTTTTCAAAACATAGCTCTCTATCGTATAATAAAAAATAAGTGTGGAGAGGAAATAGCTCATAATGTTTTCAACCAATATTCATCAAGAAATATCAGCTCAGTATTAGATTTAATTCGAGAAGATGAAACTCTAACACAAAAACACCCTCCAATAAAAAAGATCATACACCTAATTGAACATTTCCAAGGAATAATCCACAAGAGGTCCGCTGGTGAGATAGTATGGGAACTATGTGAAAAGCTAAATATCCTTAAACACAAGTCTAAAAGATATACGTTCGATGATCACTATGCAATTTTAAATATTGGAGACCTATTATCAAAAGCTCAGAAATTTTCGGAAAGTATTATTAACAATAAAAATGATCATCTTTATTCTTTTAATACTTACTTAGAGGCTATAATGAAGTCAGGCGGATTACCATCTGTCTCACCCTTAAGGAGTAATAAAAATGGTTGCATTACGGTTAACACTGTTCACGGCGTAAAAGGAGGGGAATTTAACATTGTATTCTTACCCTTTCAACGTAGCGCGAGTTTTCCATTAAACTATAGATCAGAAAAAAAGATAAGCACACCCCCAGATAGTTTGCTTCACTATTCTAGTCATACAGAACTAACTGCTCAAGATCACCATTACCAGGAAGAACGAAGATTATTTTATGTTGCTATTACCAGAGCAAAAGAATTATTATATATTTTAGCTCCGAAAAAGGCTACGTCCAGATTCATTAAAGAACTTCCGGATGAATTAATGGAGGATAGGTTGAAATACGAAAATAACTTAGATATAAATTCATATTCAAAATTAAAGATAAAATACTCTAGACTGCTGCAGGATGCACTTTCCAGTCAACAGTATTCATTAATTAAGGTCATCTCTGACCTTCTTTTAGTTATTGATAAACATGAGTCTGGTGAATCTTATACGCTTGGTGAATCTGAAATAGAGCTAGAACTAAAAAAAGATTTAGAATCAGATTTTATACCTGATATACCAGAACAGATCACACTATCTGCAAGCTCATTAGATACTTATATTTCCTGTCCATTAAAATTTCGAATGTCAAAAATAGATAGGATACCACAGACCGCGAGTAAACCAGAACTAGTGTTTGGAAGTATAATTCATAAAGTACTCCAAAGGTTTCATGAAAAAGGAAAGCCGCTAGACCAAGAGAGAATTATTCGGCTTCTTAATGAAGAATGGCAGACCGGTAAGTTTGAATACAAAGTTAGAGAAGAAAAGTTCAAATCCCAGGGACAAGAAATGCTCCTTAGTTACCATAAATCTATAGAAAGTTCTCCTCCTAATGTGCTTAAAACAGAATACGAATTTAGTTTTCAAATTGATAACATTACGATTGTTGGTACTATAGATAGGATTGACAAGCGTGAAAATAATAATATTAGTATCATTGACTATAAAACAAGCAAAACACCAACAAGCGCAAAGTCAAGCCTACAGCTAGCGGTTTACTGTCTATATCTTGAACAGTCTAATGATCCAATAATTAGTGGTATACCTTCTTCATCCTCACTCTATTTTCTAAGAGATGATGAGAACCCATTGCGAGAACATACTTTCACTAATGATGAATTAAGATCTACTACGGATAAGATTATTGAGATTGCGGATGGAATAAAAAATAAGGTATTCGATCCTAAAAAAGGAAACCACTGCAACTGGTGTGATTATAAAGACCTATCTTGTCCAATATGGGAAGACTGAGAGCTATTGTTTAATAAGCTGAAGATCAATAAGTCCACTAAAATTATCTGCGATAAACTCTAATCTACCAGGGCTACCAATATACTCAATTGGGATACTCTCAATAGTAGTAACCTCAGTATTAACTAATACATCAAATATATTTGCATTATTTGTATTATATAATCTTACATATGTTGAATCACTGATTGATCCAATATAGTCTTTTACAACTAATGAAGTATAGAGTGTATCCGTGTTGACTGCATTGAATAGAAGGTCCCAACTATGGTTCTTACTATAGTCTTCAGAGTTAATACTAAATGAAAAAAAATCGTTCTCATTAACAATTGCAGGAATATTAAGAAGTAAACCATCATCATATTCTGGAGGTTCTACACAGCAGATGATAAAAACATAGATAAAGATAAATAATATTTTGTGATTCTTATTATAAACTTTACTAATCATTTTTTTCAATCAATCCATCATGTTTTCCTAGCTGAAGCTCCGATATTTTTTCCATCGGCTTTTCTAGCTCTCTTAATCTAGGACCTCTCAAATCTTCATAATGATTAGTAAGTGCGCTAAGTGATTTACTCATTGAATCAATTTTTAGTTTGAACTGTCCCCATTGTTTCCTGAAAACACCTACTAATTCTTGCATTTCTCCTGCTTTCTGTTCCATAGCAAAGTTCGATACCGCCTGGCGAATAAGAGATAAAACCGCATAGAGAGTAATAGGTGAACAAAGGATTATCTTTCTTTCAAGTGAAAAATCGATAAGTGTTCCATCTTCTTGATTTAGAAAGGAGTATATACTTTCATTAGGTATAAACAATAAAACATAGTCAACTGTTCCTCCTTCTGGATCAATATATGATCTATCTGATACTTCTTTAATCCTATTTCTTACATCTTTTAGAAATGCTTTTTTTTCTGATTCTTTTTCTGTGTCTGTCTCAGCCTCAATATACTTTTCATAGTGATTAAGAGGGAACTTTACATCCATATTTATCATTTTTTCATCCGGTAAGAAAAACGTGAAGTCAGGACGATCTTTTCCGGACTGTTCCTGCTGCTTAAAGTTAATCCCCTCCGTTAGTCCAATGAAATTGAGTATATCCTCTACCATTCTCTCTCCCCACTGCCCTCTCGCTTGAGAGCTAGACAAAATCTGACGTAATTTGATTGTCGTATTCGATAGGTCGCCAATGCTTTTTCGTGATTCTTCCATCTGAGATTTGAGTCCAACCGTATTTTCTGAAAGATTTTTCAATCTATCTTTCATATCCTTTAAGGTTGAATCGATTAACTCTTTTTTCTTACCCAATTGTTCGTCAGAATTTTCTAGTAATGCTGAGAACTTATGCTCAGCAAGCTCAAGAAAATTTTTCTGACTCTCAACTAAAACCTCATTCGATAAATCTCCAAATGTCTGTCTGATCTCTTCCTGGTTTTGCTTAACAGAGTCGATTTCTTTTTGTCTTAAAAACCATATCAGGCCACCGCCCAAAACAAAACCAATAATAAATAGCATAATTTCAGAGTTCATGCAATGATGAGGCTATAGCGTGAGCGCAAATGAGTTAGCTAAAATCCCAGGACATATTGTACCACCTATCTCACGATTACCATAGGTGCTTGTGTTTGGAATAAATTCTGTGTCCCCGCCTACATGTTCTAGGTTGTCACCAAAATACTTATAAAACGTATCATCAAATCTCATCGTATTGATAGGGCCCTCTATCTCACCATTATTAACCCAAAAACAGGCGTATCTTGTTAAGCCAGTTATTCGTCCTCCTGGATTATCGCTCCAGTTAAGGTAATGGATATTAGAAAGATATAATCCAGTGTCTAATACTTTAAGAACATCTTCCTGCTTTAAATTACCAGGCTTCATCTGAGGAGAACGGAGGTATTCTTCAGTCTCTGCATAGTTTGTCTTTCTGTTATACTCTGCAGCAGTTCTTGAGCTAACAAGCGTGTTCACCAATTCACCATCTTTAATGATTGGCACAACTGAAGGTGCTACCTCACCATTTGAATTAAACTTGGGAACCATTCCAGTAGAAAAATCTTCTGAAATAGAAAAATGAGGCGACAATCTAACATCATCATGTCTCATCTTTCCAAAACCACTACAGCCCTGCTGTATACTTGCCTCACTAATGCCATTCCATGAGAACATATCTAAAAAATCAGAAACAGCTGCTGGCTCAAACCAGGTTCTATACTCACCCGTGTCGACACTAACAGGTTTAAGCTCCATCATCTTTAGTTTTTGTTTTGACATTTGTAAATAATTCTCATATTTACCTTGATCCCATTCCGTACCCGCAAACGTACCCTTCACCATCTGATGATTCTTGGTAACAAGTGAATAATCAAGGCAGAAAGACTCTGTCTCAAACCAGTGCTCTTGACCCAGTGAGTTTGAGTTTCCTCTATACATTCTTCCATTAGCCAATATACCTACAAAGTCGACGCCGTGAACAGCCGGCATAATCGCATCAACAGCATCATCAAAATTTAGGCCGCTAGCGGTTATTATCTCATGGCTTGATCCGGTTCCAGATGGCATAACAATGTATGGGTCTTCTAAAATTTCTTTTGACTCCTGTCTCATTCTTTCAATCTCAGACTTCCCTCTAGACAGATCAATCACAGAATCACCTGATAGAGTAAAGCTACCAGTGCATGTCCTATTATTTGCTATCATTTTTAACTGTATATCCGCATCATCAACCAACCCAGTCTGGCGAATTTTCGCATTATTAAGCCGAATAAATTGACTATTCTCTCCAGTACATGAAACTGTAAGAATTTCATCCTTCTTTAATTCGGAAAATAATTTTTTAGATAGTGATTTAAACTTATTCTCCATAATTAAGCACCTCCAAATACTTGAACATTATTAAACAGGCAGACCGGCGAGGCATGCCCTACTCTGATAATCTGATTTGGTTCTCCTTTTCCGCAGTTTGGAGTTCCGTAAATACCAAGCGTATCCTGATTGCCAACCATTTTTAGACTATTCCAAAATGGATTACTGATGCCCCTATAATTAGGATTTTTAATTGTCTTAGTCAGTTTACCATTCTCAATCATTTTCCCGTATTCACATCCAAACTGGAACTTGTTCCTATAGTCATCAATGCTCCAGGAACGATTACTTTCCACATATACACCTTTGTCAACGCTAGAGATAATGTCATCAAATGTCGCATCACCAGGTTCGAGATTAATATTCGCCATTCGATCGATTGGGGCTCTGTTCCATGAACTAGCTCTAAAATTAGCCACCCCGTTCACCCCGGATCTAATCTGACTCTCCATTCCACCAAGACCACGAACAAGGATGCCATCTTTAATCAAGTATTCACGGTCGGCTTTTAGTCCTCCATCATCGTAACCGTACGATGCAAACTCTGATGATACGGTTGGGTCAAAGGTAATGTTCATGTGTTCTGAACCATATTGGAGACTACCAAAATCTTCTAGCTTAACAAAGCTCCAGCCAGCATAGTTTCTCTCATCTCCAAGTATGCGATCCACCTCAAGCGCGTGGCCTATACTCTCATGGATCTGAAGCATCATCTGGTCCGAAGCAATAACTAGATCCATTTCACCGGTAGGCGTCTCGTCAGCCGTGAGCAATTCGATTGCCTGTTCACCAATTTTATTAGCCTGAGATACAATCTCCATCTGGTCTAAGAATTCCATCCCAGTCTGGCGGCAGGTACCTCTCATTCCGCCAAATGTACGTGTCTGTTGGTTTGATCCATCGACAGCGGTTGCTGAAAGGTCAAACTCTAGCATTAAAAATTCTTGGACAATATCACTACCATTTGAGCTGATATAGTGGAAATTGGTTTCTATAGTTCTTGCTAATGAACTGGCGCTGACTATTTTATCTGATACTTTTAAATGTTTGTATGCTTCCAATAGTAAAACATTTAGCTCTTTCGCACTTACTTCACCAATATCCTTAACAAATGGAGATCTGTACGTTCCAACGCTTTTAGGTCTGGCCTCATGGGTAAAACTATGTACCGAATATTTTGATGCTGCCTTTGCCTGTTCAAACGCATTCCTAGATGCGTGTTCTACTCCAGATTTACTTATATCTGGAGTACCATAGTAGCCGAACTGACCATCAACAAGAACCTCGACCATTATCCCGTGTGTAGAATAACGACCATTGGACACGGGAACCCCGTCTCGAATCATTCTTGGTGATTGCGCCTCATAAACCTCTCTGATACCAACCCAATCGGCTGGTACACTAACGGCGCCTAACATGTCTTTAAGATTTGTATCTACTTTCATATGTTTTCCTCTATAAGTCTAAACTTAAAAATTTTTTTGGATCTTTTTGTATGGATGATACTACCTTTTCAAATGCGTTGATTATATCCTCTGTATCTTGATCCTGACCTATTAGATAGTTCTGCCTAAGCCATACTGCCTCTTTGTCGGCAAACCTTTCGGTATTGTTATGGTCAAGTTCATTATAGCGCATGCCCTCTAGCCAAGGATATTCTTTTGGATTAATAGAAAATAAAGGCTCTTTATAAAGTGGCGACCATCCTTTATATGTAAAAATACCCTCGGCCTGCATAGCCTTAAAAAAGACCTCTCTTTTTACACCACCAAATTCTTCCTCAAGATATCTACACATAAAAATATGGTTTGATGACCTCGCACCTTTAATCCTTTTCATAGGGATTAGACCATGAATATCTTTTATGGCACCATCTAATTTATCTCTGTTTTTTTCACGCAAATTAAAATCATCGATAATTGAATCAATCTGCGGAAGAAGTATTGCAGCATTCAACGCGCTCATTCGCAGATTACTTCCTAGTCTGTGGTGCTCGTACCATTTACCATTTCTCACTCGCCCACAATTATGATATGAAAAACAGGCATCCATAAAGGATTCACTGTTACTGACAATTGCACCACCCTCACCAGCGCTCATATTCTTTGAAGTCTGAAAGCTAAATATTCCTCCAAGACCAAGGGCACCAACTTTTTTCCCCTTCCACTCCGCACCATGAGCTTGTGCAGCATCTTCTATAACGGGAACATTATATTTTGTTGATACTCTTAATATTTCATCCATATTTGCAGGCGCTCCGCCGGTGTGAACAGGTATGATTGCTTTGGTCTTATTAGTGATCAAACTTTCAATAGACTGAGGATTAATATTCCCTGTTTCAATACTAATATCAGCAAAAACAGGCACAGCATTAGCAAGGACTACTGCTGTAGCGGTTGCTATAAAAGTATAGGATGGCACAATAACCTCATCTCCAGCTTCTACACCAGCTGCCTTAAGACAGACCCAGATAGCAGAAGTTCCGGAGTGTATAGCAAGAGAATATTTTGCATCCTGCATCTTGGAAAATCTAGAATTAAACTGATCAATGGACTCACTCCCTACGCCCCATTTTTCATTTTCTAACGTATTTATTAGACTATCTTTTATTTCATCGGTAACTCTTGGCCAATCCGGAAAGGGTCTTTTGCGAACTGGGTTACCACCAAAAATTGCTAGATCAGATTTCAATGTTATTTCTTTATTTTGTGCGGAATTATTAATACAAACTTACGAATCTCTTTATATCCCTACAATCTCATCAATAAGTATATATTTAAATAACTTTTATCATTTTATGCCAATATGTCTTTTTTTATATGTATAAAATTCTATAGTATGTCATATTTACATACTACCATAAATTTATTGCATAATATCTGTTCTGGTATATGATTTGTAGATATTACAATAATTAAATAATTAAAAAAATAAAGGAGTTAATTATGAAATTAATAAACTGGACACCGAGACCTGTATCCTTATTCGATGACATGGATAAAATGGTAAAAACAGTTTTTCACAATAGCCAGTATTCGCCAATGATCAGCGAAGACTGGGTGCCGGCGGTTGATATTAAGGAGGATGATACATCATTTATTTTATCTGCAGATATACCAGGTCTGAAAAAGTCTGATATTGATCTATTTGTAGAGAATAATATCCTAAAAATAAGTGGTAGCCGAGACTATAATAATGAAAATGATAATTCGGAGTACCACTACCAGGAGCGTACATACGGAAGTTTTCACAGATCATTTAAACTTCCAATAAGTGTAGTTGAGGAAAATATATCCGCTACATTCAGGAACGGTATATTGACAGTGGTATTACCTAAAAACGAAGAAGCTCAACCAAAACAACGAACGATAAAAATAAAATAAGCTTCTCAGTTAGAGGAGAGATTTTATCTCTCCTCTAATATGTTCCTAACTTTCGCTATTAAAATCAATATCTTGACGCTTGCAGGCCATCGTTAATTCTTTTTTTAAATTTTTTGGACCAGAGTAAAATAATGTGCACTTTTGGTCATTATACTTGGATTTGATCTTTTTTAATTCACTGGTCCAGCTTGGATAGCCTGTGCTTGATTTGTTTTTTGAGTGGCTTACGAGGTCTATATTAAAATTATCCGTGTACAGATCTTTCGACACATATAACATACTTTTTGGAAGCTGTGCAGCGACCCTGTCAATGAAAAAAATATGATAGTCAAAGTAATCCAGCTTAAAATCTTTTTCTAATTCCTGTAAGAGCTTTTTAAACCATTCAAGATAAAAGTCATTATCACTAAGCCATACAAAATATAGATTTTTGACTTTAGATATTATACTATTGTTTCTTTCGCGATAAGCAATATCCTGCAATATGGAAGCAAATTTTGAAACACCGGTGCCGGCAGCAACAATGATTACGTTCTCGGTGCTTAATATTTTATCACTTGAAGAACCATAGGGCCCGTCAATCCTAATACTTAGTTTGTCTATACTACTTTCGTTTAACATTCTAATCGTTCTCTTATATATTTTTTTTGGCCATGAGCCATTTGCCTTAATATTTAATAAAACTAAATTATCGTCTCTTGCGCTTATGATATTAAATGGGTACCACTCTAACTTAGATATCCAAGGACAGTTAATATATACATAGTCGCCAGAGTCAAATGTAAACCATTGTGGACGCGTAAATGAGAATGATATATTTCTTTCTGGTAAAATCTGCAATGACTCTATAGCTATATGATCTCTGTTAATTGTTCTATTTAGTATAATATTATATAGATAGATCAACCTTGGCACCAGTAGCCACTGGAGTACGCTTAAATCCTGAACCTGCACTTTATAGGATTTTGATTCTGAGGTCGATTCCTCATCAGTAATAAAGTCTTTTCGATTCGGATTAAACCATGCTATCGGGTTTACGGCTAGTCCGCTAATTAAATCTGGATAATTATTTACTAATTGAAGAAACTCTTCAAAGTCTATGGTCCCACTTTTATCAGCATCTGCCGATTTAAAAAACTCGTCAACAATTAAATCTATCTGATTTACATCGAACTCCAGATTATTTTCTAATAGTATATTCTTTATGAGGACCTTTAGCTCCTGATGGTCAATATCACCGCTTGCGTCAAAGTCATGTATGTCAAAAGCGAATCTTATTTTTTCTTCTTTTTCACCATTAATCAATGATTCTATTCCTGTAAGAAATTCATCTGAGTCAATATAATTGTTATGATCTCTATCAAAAATATCAAATATTCGATTGACTATAGCTTCATTATTTAGGGACAAGCCTTTTTGAAACTCATCCCGATCAATTCTATTATCTTCTCCCGCAATCTCACGGAATTTATTTTTTAGTTCAATTAAAAAAGGTCCACTTAGTTTATGCGATTGGTTTACCATTTATTCGAATTTTATCTTAGTTTGTAAATGAATACATTTAAATTATCCAGAGTAATGACTAATATAGAACAATTATTTAACCGATTATAGTCAAATGATACACGATACAATATTAAACACGATCGGCAACACGCCGGTTGTAAAGATTAACAAAATTGGAAATGATCTGAAGTGTAATCTTTTTGCTAAATGTGAGTTCTTTAACCCAGGTGGATCAGTAAAAGATAGAATAGGCTGGAAAATGGTTGAAGACGCAGAGAATTCAGGACGAATTAAGCCGGGGGATACCTTGATCGAGCCGACATCAGGAAATACAGGCCAAGGAATAGCACTGGCCGCAGCCGTAAAAGGCTATAAGTGTATAATCACAATGCCTGAAAAAATGAGCCAAGAGAAGCAAATCGTATTAGAATCTCTTGGTGCAACAATTATACGGACGCCTACCGAAGCACTCTATAGTGATCCTGAGAGCCACATATCTGTCGCAAAAAAACTCCAGAAAGAAATAAAAGATTCGCACATCCTAGACCAATACTCAAACCCATCAAACCCTGATGCTCATTATCAAAATACGGCAGAAGAAATAATCAATGACTTTGGGGACAATCTGGACATGGTTGTTATTTCAGTTGGTACAGGAGGAACAATTACTGGAACAGCAAAGCGATTGAAGGAGGCAATACCAAAAATAAAGATTATTGGTGCCGACCCTGTCGGTTCAATTCTTGGTGGTGGCAATGAAATAAGTTCATACCTGGTCGAGGGCATTGGCTATGATTTTATCCCAGACGTATTAGATAATCGTCTAATCGATCAATATATTAAAACTCAGGATCAGGAATCATTCATTATGGCCAGAAGACTGATCAAAGAAGAGGGCTTACTCTGCGGAGGGTCTAGCGGTGCGACAATGGTCGCAGCATTGAACGCAGCTTCCATCCTTAAAGGTGGGCAAAATTGTCTGGTTATCCTGGCCGATAGTATACGTAATTATATGACAAAATTCCCTAGCGATGATTGGATGAAAAAAAACGGATTTGAGATCTGATTGATTATAGAAAATATTTTTTAATCTTTATAGCAATTCCCATATTGTTATGGGGATTAGTTACCACATACTATATTCTTTCTTACCCTGAAATAAAATGGGACTGGAAAACAATAAAACCAGATATAATATATTTCCCAAACAATTTTATGTGGGGAACCGCAACAGCAGCTCATCAGGTAGAAGGAAATAATACTAATAACAATTGGTACAATTGGGAGCATCAGAAAGACAGCAACGGTAAATCTAGAATACACAATAATGATAAATCAGGTATAGCGGCCAACCACTGGAATCTTTATAAAAATGATATAGGCCTGATGAATGACCTAGGTGTTAAATATTATAGGTTTTCCGTAGAATGGAGCAAAATTGAGCCTGAAATTGGTGTTATCGATGAGGACGCACTTGAGCACTACCGCAACGTTTGTAATGCTCTAATTGACTCTGGGCTAACTCCTGTAATCACTCTACATCATTTTACACATCCAATGTGGTTTGAAAACCTTGGAGGATTTGAAAAAGAAGAGAATATTAAATATTTTATACAGTTCTCAGAGATTGTTTTTAATAGGCTTTCCGATATTGTACCTATTTGGTGCACCATCAATGAACCAGCGGTGTATGTGTCTCAGGGTTACTTTAATGGTGTTTTTCCTCCTGGGAAAAAAGATCCTCTCCTTGCTGGTAATGTTCTGAAAAATCTGTTGAACGCACACGTGAGAGTATATAGACACCTAAAAACACTACCAAATGGTAATCATGTTCAAATAGGTCTTGTAAAGAATATAACTCAGTTTGACCCACTAAGAAGGTGGCATATACTTGACTGGTATTTTAGTGGAATATTAAATGATGTTTTCACAAACAGCTCTTTGAATTTATTATCCACAGGTGAGTTTGATTTTTATTTACCTGGAATGGCGAACATATCTCATAAAAATAGCGACGCGATTAATTCATTAGATTTTATTGGTCTGAACTATTATTCTAGGATGCACGTTAAAGGCCACCTAAACACAGTAGCACCATTTACTTTTGAATTACGTCCTGAGGAGGATATTCAGACTGATATGCCCTATGCAATATATCCAGAGGGTTTCTACAGAGCAGTTAAAACAATAAGCAGATTAAACGTACCAATTATTATCACAGAAAATGGAATCGCCGATGATAAAGATGATCGAAGAGATCTTTTTATCAAAAGATATCTCTATGCTCTTTACAGGTCAATGAAGGATGGGTATGATATTAGAGGCTATTTCTACTGGTCTCTGATGGATAATTTTGAATGGGCAGAGGGATATATGATGAAATTTGGCTTATACGAGGTTGATTTTACTACCCAAGAAAGAAAACTTCGATCAGGAAGCCGCGCTTTTACTGCAATTGTCAATCAGCCTGGCGCTGACAAACGTGGTTATATTGTATCGATAGGAGATAACGCGCCTGACTTATTATTAGAATATACTAATGGTCAAAAGGTTCAACTATCTGATTTAAGAGGATCTGTTGTTGTCCTACAATTCACCGCTAGCTGGTGTTCAGTATGTATCCAAGAAATGCCGCACCTTGAAAAAGATGTCTGGCAAAGGTTCAAAGATGATGGCCTAGTGCTGATAGGTATTGACAGAGATGAGCCATTAGAAGTTGTACAAAAATTTCAGAAAAAAGTTGGGACAACATATCCTATTGCTCTTGACCCGGGCGCCAAACATTTTTCAAAATTTGCACATAAAAACTCTGGAGTAACTCGGAATATTGTTATCGACAAAAATGGTAAAATTGCATTCCTGACTAGACTTTTTGACAAAATAGAGTTTCAGAATATGATTGATATGATTGAGTTTTTAATTAACAAAAATAATTAATCAACACCATCCAATAAAGATTCGTAATAATTAGTCACATTATTGTAATTAATATTTTCCAGGAACACAGAAAAAGAAAAGTGACATATTAGTAAATTTAGATCAGTCGCCCATGGTGGAATAAATTTTGGTTTCTGAACTAGCCCTTCTTTATACATACTATGGACTATTGGAATATCATCAAGATCCATCTTTCCCGAGAATATCAATTGAAGACATTCAGTTTTGCCCTGTGCAATAGCAGACCTAAAAAAATTATAAACCCTTATTAGTCCATCAAGATATACTAAATCTTTAGTGAAAGGTGATCCTCCGGTTAATATACCTCCTCTAAATACACGTCTTGTACTCTCAAAAGCCTGATTCTTTGATCCACTCTTATCAAGAAAAAATTTAAAAACATCTAAAAAGTCTGCCCCATCAATCGACATTTGGATAGCAACAACCCTGTCTGATATTCTCCTCATTCGGTCTACATCAATCGAACCAGTTATAAACTCTGAAAAGACAGCAAGCCCCTCTTGTGTCTTGGTAATACTACCATAGTTAGATCCTAATATTTTCATACTTTTTTGCGCTCTACCATTCAGAGTGGTTGCTACGTGAATATATGCCTCATGGTTTAATAATTGTTTTACATCTGTCTCATCAAACTCACCATCTTTTCTGATTTTTATCGTTTTTGAACTTGCCGTTGCTTTAGCCGATAGCTCGTTTACTAATTTTATCTTTGGTGCTTCCTCTCTAAAATAAGTATTCACAGATTTAGATATTTTATTTACGACATCAGACGAATTTATTTTGGGACTATGCAATCGCATTATCTGTCTGCTATCAATTGAATTAATTATTACTTCAAACTGATCTGATAAATCTCTGGGCTTAGTGGCCTTGTCATGGATTTCCGTTGTAGGGAGTCCGTATATTTCAGAAGAAATTTTAAAAAAATCCTCAGTGCCGCACGCATTTAAAAGTTTAGAGCTTTTTTTTATTTCTACAACTTTCTTCCTTAACCAATCATCAAATTTTGTGTCACCAAATAATTGCTCAGCATCATCTAGGATAGAGTTTAAATCTGAATCATTATATTTAGGATAAGAAACATTTGGAATCTTTTTACAATTATTCTTAAAAAAGTTTATACGAACCTCTTCAGGCCAGGCAATATGTCTTAAGATTTTTACCTCTCTACTGGCCATAAAAATCAATTCAGATAGTTTGCTTAGTCTATGTTTTTCCTTTTCCTTAAGCATAGTACTAATCTACAGGCTTACCTATGAGCTCATACTCATTTGCACCATTAACATTGACGTTAACAAATTGCCCTCTAGGCACTTTTCCTTCAATCTGCACAATATTATCGATTTCTGGGGAATCATATTCCGTCCTTCCAACACCAATATTGTTTTCTGTCTGATCAACTAGCACTCGTATGTTTTTACCAATGAAAGATTCATTTCTAGCTAAGCTAATATCATGCTGTAACTCAATAATCTGATTTTTTCGATCATTCTTTACTTCTTGTGGAATATTATCATCAAGATCCGCTGCACTTGTACCCTCTTCCTCAGAATAGGTAAAAACACCTAGTCGGTCGAATCTGATATCTTTAACAAAATTAAACAATTCAATAAAATCCTCTTCAGTTTCTCCTGGATAGCCAACGATTAGGGTCGTCCTTATAGCAATCCCAGGACTTGCATCTCGGAGGCGATTTATCCTGTCTCTTATTCCCTTTTGATTTAGTCCCCTTTTCATTGATTTTAATATAATATCTGAAGCATGCTGTACAGGCATATCCAAATAGTTACATACCTTATCAGAATCAGCGATGGAATTAATAATGCGCTGAGACAAATGCGCAGGATGAGCATAGTGTACCCTTATCCACTCAATTCCATCCACTGTGTTTAGATTTTTTAATAAATCACTTAGATAAACTTTTTGATCTAGGTCCCAACCGTAAGATGTCGAGTCCTGTGCGATTACTAAAAGTTCTTTGGTCCCATTTTCTGCGAGTCTAATAGCCTCCTCCATTATCGCAGGTATGGTCCTACTTTTTTGCAGACCTCTCATAATAGGTATACTGCAAAAAGAACAACCATTGTCACAACCTTCCGCGATCTTTATATATGCATAGTGATTGGGGGTCATTAATGACCTAAAAAAAAGGGGGTCGTCTTTAGAAAAATCTTTGCCGGTTAAGAATGATATGATTTGTCTATGATCATTGCTACCAAAAATCTGATCAATGTCTGGGACCTCTGACGTAAGCTCTTCAGGATATCTTTCCGATAGACAGCCCATCACTACTAGCTCGCTTGGCCTCCCTGTTTTTTTTAATTCAGCAGCCTGCAATATTGTATCGACAGACTCTTCCCTAGCAATATCTAAAAATCCACATGTGTTTATAATTATAGTGTCAGCATTTTCAGGATTATCTGTGACTGCTACATCTGATTTATGCAGCCCTCCCAATAGTATCTCTGAATCGACAAGGTTTTTTGCACAACCAAGACTTATAATATTTACTACTTTTTCCATGTGTTACATAAATTTAATGAATCTAATCATCTATTTCTTTACCAAATAATCCATCTAAATAATTTTCTGGATCAAATGGTTCGATATCCATTATGTCCTCACCAATACTAATATATTGAACAGGGATACCAAGATCTTTATACAATGGAAAAACAATACCCCCTTTTGCAGTACCATCAAGCTTCGTAAGAATGGCACCGTCAAGAGGAACATGTCTATTAAATTCTTTTGCCTGAACTATAGAATTTTGGCCCAAAAGCGAATCAATTGTAATAAGATTTTTTACGAAAAATTCAGAAAATCTATTTTCAATTATTCGATGCATTTTTTCTAGCTCGCTCATAAGATTTTCATAAGTGTGTAGTCTACCAGCAGTGTCAACAATAACGATTTCACATTCTGAAGCTCTAGCTGAAGTAAGCCCATCAAATAGTATAGCAGAAGGCTCTTTCGTTTTCTCATTACATACTAGCCTGACATCTGCTCGCTTTGACCATATTTTTAACTGATCAATAGCCGCAGCCCTATATGTGTCTGCTGCAATTAGCAGCACTCTTTTACCCTGATCTCTATAGATCCTAGCCAACTTAGCTGCACTAGTTGTTTTACCTGTTCCATTTACTCCGACCATCATAATTACAACTGGTAATTGTTGTTGAATTGCTGAATATTTATGGGGCAACTGTGTAAGCAAATATTCTCTAATTCTATTGGAATAATTATCTTTAGAAAATTTCCTTAAAATATCAGTTATACTGTCAACTGCATCAAGACCTACATCTGCTAAAAGCAGTTGCTCCTCAACTCTCTCAATATCATCATCAGATATCTTATCAGCATTTATATTATTAAATGCATTCAATAAAGAAGAACGTGTATTCTCAAGAGCACTAAATATCTTACTAAGCATCTTATTGTTCTTTAATTACTTTATAGTAGTCTCTGTAGTAAAGAAACCAGCTAACCACTGCAAGAGCAAGAGCAGTATATAAGGAGAATGTTTTTAACCACCATATTGTACCAAACTCGAAAATATGAAGAAATACTGTCAAAGCTGTTATGCCAGTGCTCCACTTGCCCCACCAGTTTGAGTGCAAAATATATTGTCCAGTATTAACAAAATAAAGAGCAGGGACAGCAATTAAAAAATGTCTAACTATATAAAATATAAAGAACCAAAGAGGAAATATTTCTAAGATCACAAGGTATAATACTACAGAGGTTATTATGATAAAATCTGCTATCGGATCAAGCCACATTCCAACATGAGTAACCTCATGAGCTCTGCGCGCTAAATAACCATCTAATGCATCTGAAAGGACTGCTAATATTACTATTCCAGCTGTAATTGCACGCATTTCTGGATAGTTTAGCGTGTATATGATTGGAATAGCAGCTGCCGCCCTGAGCATGCTTATTGTATTTGCTAGGGTGAGTACTTTGGACGGGTTACTCATATAATCTTTCTTTATATTAAGAATCTTATTCATAGCCTATAATCTAATCTGCTAACTAGTAATTCTAATGTGATAAAATAGCTTTAACCACCTTATTAGAGACACCAGAATTATTATCTATTAAATCCTTTGCAGCTGTACTAGTTAAAAGAAGTCTCCGATCATTATTTAAGAGCTGGTCCAATATTTCAATTAATTCTGATCCTTTTTCGATACAAAAGCCCGACTTATTATTCAAAATCTCAAGTGCTTCATCAAATTCATTATAATTTGGACCAAATATAGTGGGAACTCCGGCCACAGAAGGTTCCATTAGATTATGTACTCCAGTCGAGAACCCACCACCGATATAGGCTACTTTTACTTTCCAATATAGTTTAGATAAAGCACCAACGATATTAATTATCTTAACTCTAGATTCATTATCGCTAAAATTTTCCATTGAATCAATTACACTTACTGAAATATTCCGTCTTGTAAACATAGACTCCAAATATTTATTCTCTTGATCAGTGGGCTCATGTGAGACCCAGACTATCTGTAGATTTTTATTTTTTTCGATATATCCCATAGCATGAGAGAGAACCACATTACGATCTTCATAATGCATACTGGCAAATAATATGATATCTCCTCTTTTCAGTATTGGTTTTTTATTATCATCTAATATCTTTTCTGCATTTGCAATAACCTGATCATATCGTGGGTTTCCCATTTCATAGACCGTGTGTCTATTAGAATCGCCAATATATCTATTCAGTACGAACCTATCATTTTCATTTATGGTAAATATTTTTGTAATCGACTGGTATATAGGTTTATAGACATAATGCAAGAATGATAGCCTCTTAACAAAATACTTTTTTGATTTAGCACCAACCAGTACAGTATCAATATTTTTACGCTTTGCGAGCCAAATAAAGTTATACCAGAGGTCACTAGTAGCAAATATGATTTTATTCGGTCTAACCAAATCTAAGACGCTATTAACAGTCCAGTAAAAATCAAGAGGAATGTATATCTTACAGTCCACGTTCTGATTATGAGCATTATCATATCCAGATGGAGAGAAAAAACTTAAAAGTATAATACTATTAATTTTCTTTTTTTTTATCCCCGCTATAACCGGATCGATTTGTAAATACTCACCATATGATGAACAATGAAACCAGTATATTAATGAATTTGATCTAATTTGATTAAAGTATTTCTTTAATTTATTCACAGTCTGGAATCTACCAATTAAACCATTTCTTATTTTGGAATTAAATATTGATAAGAAAAAAATGATCAAAAAGAATAATGGATATATAAATAGGTTATATATAATAAAAATTATTATTCGCAAACTATGCTCTTTCTATCACAGAATTAGTGACCATATCTGTAGAGATAAGTTCCATACAATATTGTCTGGTCCTGTAACATTTTTGCTTACCATTTTGCGAACAGGGTCGGCACCATATATCTTTCTCAATATTTGTCGATTCTTTTAAGGAAACGCCTCCTCCTGTATCAGTAGATGTCGGCCCAAGAATCATAGAAACGTGTTTGCCCAAAGCCTCGGCGATATGTAGCAGGCCTGTATCGCTACCAAATACAGAGTCAGAAAGTGAAATAATTGCCATTGCCTTCCTGAGATCAGTTTTACCTGAGTAATCAACTACAATATCATTTATCAAGTTAATATCCTTACATATCTTATCATTTTTTGTGCCAAGCATTATTATTTTTTTATTTGTTAGCCTACTAAGATCATTAATCACATTATTATATTTATCTACTTGCCACCTCTTTTGCGGCCACGCTGCTCCAGGAACCATAACAATAAAATTACTATCGATATCAATTTCTTTTAATATTGACCTTGCAAGTCTTTTTTCTACTTTACTCACGATAAGTAAAGTATCTGGTATACTAGCCATATCATATTCCTGAAGACACTGGTGATACATGACCTGGGCAGAATATTTTCTTGGAAACATATTTACATGAAATTGATATAAAAAGAAGCGAGGAATTCTTGGCTTCTTTGCTCTAGTGGTTATTCTACTCAGACCAAGCGTAACAATTCTAGACCTAATAGAAGAATGCAAATCAAAAACCTTATCATAATCCGATGATTTTATATATCGATTTAATTGCATCAGTTCAGTGATTCCTGAATCGCTGTTTAGTGCAATAATTCGATCAACGTTTGGCTGCATTTCTAACATGGAGGAAAACTTATCTAGCGTAAGATAATGTATCTCAACATTCTTGTACGTTGTTTTTATTGATTTTAATAAAGATGTAGTTAGTACGATGTCTCCAATCGAGCTAAATCGAATAACTAAAAATTTTAAATTAAATCTCATACTAGTGTGATCGCTCTTTATTAAATATAACGAGATCTATGAGTGATTTCTTTATTTCTGATTCTGCATAAGATGAGATTGAATCAGTAGCCTTATCAGAAAACTCATTAAGTTTTTTCTTTGCATAATCAAAACCACCGGAATCATAAATAATATCATTTATTTCTTTTAATACTTTTACACTCTTTTTCTTTTTCCGCACAAGTGATTTGATCCTATTTCTACCAGATCTGCTTGCGTTTTCTATAGAATAGATCAGTGGAAGTGTTAACATATTTTTTTTCACATCACCACTAGAGTCTTTTCCCGTTTGATTTTCAGATCCTAAAAAATCAAAAAGATCATCTTTTATCTGGAACGCCATACCAAGATTCTCACCATAATCAAAAGTTGATTTTCGATCTGTTTTTACCTTAGTAGTAGTTATTGCGCCAAGTTCACAGCTCGCTGCAATTAATGATGCTGTTTTTTGATTGATCATATCATAATACACATTCTTGGGCATATTTCTTGTGAGACTTTTTTCTATCTGCATTATCTCTCCAGCGCTCAATTTTTCAGCGGTAGTTGAAATTAAATCCAATGCATCAAAATCTTTCAAGCCAACCATATTAATCAGAGCTTTGCTGAGTATAAAATCACCCATCAAGACAGATATTTTATTTTTCCATATTTGTTTGATAGATGGTTTTCCTCTTCTCATTTTAGCATCATCAACAATATCGTCGTGAATTAGTGTTGCCACATGCAACAATTCCATCATCGCAGCTGCCTTATAAGTGTTTTTTGTAGGATTACCGCATAATCTAGCACATAATAGGGTCAATATAGGCCTTATGTTTTTACCACGGTTTTTCAACATATAACCTGATATAGAATTAATTAATTTTACTTCAGAGTTTATTGCTCCTTTAAACTCTGTTTTAAATTTATCTATATCGTCAAGAATAGGAGATGTGATCTGTTTTAAACTAATCATGTTATCATTTTAATATTAATTATTAAGTAATATTAAAAAATTTCTCTAAAAGCCTTTCCCTCTATTAACAAACCATGATATACCTATGCTTATCTCATACAAAACAATAAGAGGCAAAGCCATTACAAGCATACTAACAGGATCTGGAGGCGTAATAAAAGATGACAAAATAAAAATAGCTACTATTGAGTGTCGCCTATAGTGTCTCATAAATGGTGGAGTTAAGACACCAATCGTAGAAAGTAAAAATGAAATAACCGGCAATTGAAATACAAGACCAGAGCCTAATAACATCCAAGTAATAAAACTAAAATAATGATTAATAGAAAAATTATTTAGTCTGTAGCTAAAATTAGGGAGGTTGCACTTTATGTCTAAAAACAACCCTCAATCTAATAAAGTTCCCGGAGGTGTTCCTTCTGCACACGTTGACACGTCTATTAAAGACCTATTGCCAGACCCCAGTCAACTGCCGGAATTTGACTTCACAGGAACTCCCGAATTAGCTAAGTATCCAGATTATCTCAATGCCGCCTATGAATTACTTGATGCAAATGTAGAGAATGGGCTTGGCAACCGAATTGCTATCTCTTACGAACAAAAATCATGGACCTATAAGCAACTTTTGGAACTTAGTAACCAAATCGCCAGGGTGTTAGTTGAAGACTGTAAACTTCAAACTGGCGGGAGAGTTCTACTTCGGTCTGGAAACACACCCATGCTAGTTGCTTGTTGGTTTGCAGTTTTAAAAGCCGGGGGTATTTGCGTGACCACTATGCCCCTTCTAAGATCTAGAGAACTAGAGTTTATCATTGAAAAAGCAGGTGTTGGTGATAGTTACTTAACTGATAGA
>CAJWMI010000008.1 GCA_913043185.1 uncultured Fidelibacterota bacterium
AATGAAGCGCTGGTGGAGTGGCAACAGTAAACCCATCAAATCCATGATTTAATGCGTCATCTAGATTGTCAAAAAATATACAATATGGATAATCTATTCTTAACTTCTTAATAACCAATTTATCATTGTCAACAACACCTCCTAATGATTTCAAGTTATCAAGTGTACGTATATGATTAATACCCCACTTCCCTGCACCAACAACACAAATCTTATAATTTTTCATAAGTTAATTATTATTATTTATTGGCCTATACAGAACTCTGTATTCCAAACCTAATTTAGTCTTAATATCTCTTCCAGCTTTTTCAGCTTGTTTTTTTGACTTATACCTATTCACCCTTACTGCGTATAATCTTTTTCCATTTGAGTCTACTTCATTTATTGAAACATCATAACCAAGTTGACTTGTTTGCAGTTTAAGTCTCTTTGCATTTTTCTCACTTCCAAAAGCACCTATTTGAACAACATATGGTCCTAAATCAGATCGCTTTCTGTTAAAATCAAAAACCTGATTTAAAGGTTTACTCTTGTCAATTACCATATCTGATCCGATATCAATATTTGGAAACATACTATTGATAATTAATGCGTAATACCTAGCAGAGTCTGCTTCACCTATGGCATTAAAACTATTTACCATCAGATTAGTGACGCGCTGAATATCAACAAATCTAGGATATTTTATTGGTATATTTTTTAATAAAGTTGCTGCTTGCGTGTATAATCCTCTAGCATAAAAATACTCCCCTATTTTCATAGCAGAATAAGATGCATATTTAGAGTCTGGATGTTTTTTTAATAGATCCTGGTATAGTTTTATCGCTGAATTTCCGTCTTGAGTCAATATAGCTTTTAAATATATAACGCCAGGGTTATTTGGATATTTTGAGGATAATTCTGGTAAATTTTCTTTAACACCTTCCACTTTACCTTCTTCAATAAGCGATAAATAAAGCTCGATATTTTGTCCAAAGGAAAAAGAAGCTAGTAAAAAGAAGAAAACAATCTTATTCATTTATGTTTTCTACTTGATTTAATATTTCATCTACTTGGTGTCCCAGCTCTGAGGGAGTTTTAATAAAAAGTGAAAGTTTTAATTTCATTAGTAAAGTAGAAATGGCTGCATTCCCATTATCTATTAATTTATCAATTAATGATATTGCAGCTTGATCTTCACCTTTTTCGTTTAGCACGTTAGCCAATCTCAATGTAGCAGCTAGGTCCATAGGATTTTTTTCAAGTACTTTTCGGTAAAAATTTTCTACCTCACTATAGCGCCCTAAATCAAATAGTGCAGTTTCCATATTATCAAAGACCATATATGATTGTTCTGGCGAAAAATTTATGAATTTTTCCCAGTATTCAATTGCCTTAACCAAGTCTCTATTTTTCATCTTTATGTCACCCAAATATTTGTATGGCAATCCAAATTCCGGGGATTGATTTATGGCTTTATCTAATAAAGATATAGCTGCTTCAAAATCATTTTGTTTAATTTTTTCTTTACTCTTATAGACTATATACTTTGATAGAATATTTGTATCTGAGACTCCAATAATTTTTTGTAATTGTTTAGCCTTATCAGCCGCATAGTCCCAGTCTTCTATTTTTTCACCAATATTTAGTAGAAAGGTGATTGCCCATTCATTTTTTTTATCAATAATAAGAATATGCTCTGCTTCTTTTCTAGCTTTAGTTAAATCACCAATTATTTCATAATCCATTGCTAAAGATTTATAAATATCTACTTTTGTAGAATTATTCAAATTTGGTCTAACTGTTAACGTCTGATGAATTTTTAACGCCCTTTGAGGTTCTTCATCTCTGAGAATATTCCCGAGCTGTAAGTATGCATCAATGTGATCCGAATCTTGTTTTACAACATCTCTTAATAATGAAACAGCTCTGCGCTTATCAGTTTTAAGCATCGCATTAAGAGCATCGGTGTATAATGAATCGGTTTTTTTTTGTATTTTAGGCTTATAATTAAAAAATATCCAAAAACCAATCGCTGTTATTAGTATAACAACAATTATAATATAAAAAGAATACAATATTAATATTCTCCGTCCTCAGACTCATATATACCCTCATCAATAGCAACATTTCTGAGATCATTAAGCTCATCAGTGAGTATACGATTTTTATTTTGCAAACTTTTAATTTGAGTTTTATGAGAGAAGATTACAAAAACAGATGTTAGAAATCCTGCAATTACGCCAAATAATAGAGTAAACAGAATTACCACATTTAGATAAGAACTTTCAATACTATGATTAAAAAAATGTATATCCACACGCTCAACAGAGTTTTGGGTCATAAATACAATGATAATTAAGTTAAAAAGAATCAATAAAAAAATTTTAAATAGATGCATTATGCTGCCTTTGCTTTATTAATTATTTTACCATGTAATGTTATATCTCTTGATTCTATAATTAAAACCGGAACAATATCTTTAATATTAGCATGATCCTTATCAAAAATGACCCATTTATTTGATTCTGTTCTCCCGGCCCATTTACCTGAGTTTCTTTTACTTTGCTTCTCAATGAGTACATTTTCAATTTTACCTATATAACTCTGGTTTCTTAAAATAGTATGAGATTTTTGTAACAATATTATTTGCTCTAATCTATACTGTTTAACCTCATCACTTATCTGATCATCATATTCAGAGGCTTTAGTTCCTTTTCTAGAAGAATATTTAAAAGTAAATGCTGAATCAAAATTCACTTCCTCCATTACACTCATCGTTTCAACAAAATCTTTCTCTGATTCACCTGGAAAACCAACAATGATATCCGTACTAATCCCAGCATTTGGTAACATTTCTCGGATCGTTCTAGCAATATTAATAAAATGATCACGAGTATATGACCTGTTCATCCTTTTTAAGATTCTATCGGACCCGGACTGCAACGGGAGATGTATCGAATTACAAATATTATCATATCTGGCCATAACCTCTAACAATTCAATGGTTATATCTTGAGGATGAGGAGAAGTATATCTTATTCTTTTTAAACCATTTACTTTGGCAATATACTCTAATAGAACATGAAACTTATAACCATCATAATTATATGAGTTTACATTTTGCCCTAGTAGAGTAACCTCAGAGAATCCATCTTTTACTGCATTTTTAACTTCACTAACAATTCCATCAATACTTCTACTCCTCTCTCTTCCTCTCGTAAAAGGAACGATACAAAAGGTGCAAAACTTATCACATCCTCTCATTATTGTGATCCACGCGTTAACTCCTTCTTTTCTACTAGGAAATAGGTCATCATAGACTTCATATCTAGAGAGTTGTGTATCAACTTGACTTTTATTATTTACTTTATGGCGGTTTAATAACTCTGGTAGTTTTCGATAAGAATCTGGACCAAGTACTATATCAACATAGGGTCTATTTTCTAGTATATCATGCTTGAGGCTCTGTGCCATACATCCCAATACGCCAATGATCATATTAGGTTTATTTTCCTTAAGAAGATTATATCTTCCTAGGAGAGAGTGGACTTTATTCTCAGCATGCTCCCGGATAGAACAAGTGTTAACAAAAAGCACATCAGCACTATTTGGATCATTAATCGACTCAAAGCCTTCTTTCTTAAGGAGAGATTCTACCAATTCTGAATCAGACACATTCATTTGGCAACCGTACGTCTGAATATGGTAGGTCTTATTCAATGAATAAATTATATATTAAGATAGGTGGTTATTAATTGCCTGCTTGTGTGAAAAAATAATCAAGAGGATTTTTCGGAGTTCCACGGTAATGAACTTCATAATGAAGATGAGGAGCAGTAGACCGACCTGTGTTTCCAGTCTCTCCGATTATATCACCTCTTTTAATTTTTTGCCCATGCCTGACAAATATTTTTGATAAATGAGCGTACGTTGTGGAATACCCAGAAGAATGTTTCAGTTTAATATGGTTTCCAAAGCCACCAATATAATATGCCCTCTTAACTACACCATCAGCAGGTGCAAATATAGGAGTACCAGTCGGAACAGTAATATCTTGTCCTTGATGAAAACGACGGATATCATCTATAGGATCTTGCCTATAACCAAAACTTGAATTAAGAAATCCACCACTTACTGGCCTTATAGAAGGAATATGACGAATACGGTCTATGTCACCCTTAACTCTATCATAGATTTTCTCATAGCTAACTAATTCAAAATTTACCTGCCTAGATAACTTTTCTATATCTAAATGCAGTTGTGAAATTTCTTTACTCACGGCTGGTGCTAAATTATCCAGAACATTTGGTTTTTTAAGCGTTACTCCACCAATACCTAACTTGCGTATATCTTTGTCTACTTCTGGCATACCCGCATAAGTACGTACAGCTTTATCTTTTTCTTCTATATCTAAAATCTGCTGATCAAGTTCTTTAAGTCGTGACTGGATTTTATCTATGTTAGAAACAACCGAAGAGTAATTCGCTTTAAACTCCTTTAATCTTTTATCATAGAGAACTTTGCTAACATAATCAGCTCCTATTAACAAAAAGGAACCTAAAATAATTAATGAGACAGTGACTAACGCTAATATTTTAGCATTACTAAAGTGCCACTGGTTAACAAGGTCGTCAGACTCAGAGTGTAATATATATTTTCGATTTGAAATCATCGATTCTATTCTTGGTTATAATTATTCAAAATTCGTTAATATTACATAACATAGATATTAGGAAACAACCGCTTTATTCCTCTTCTGTAAGTTCATCTTCTCTTTGAGAATGATAACTTTTATCTATATCAATATCCTCTATGCCATAGGCTTTTTTTATCTCAATTATACTTTGCTCTTTTTTAATAATCTCTCTACCAATCTTATTTATTTGCTTAATGATTTCAAAGAATTCAGTATTGCCTGTAAAATTAGCCATATTATCATCCTGGGCATGATGATAAACTAATCCTCCAAGCTTTTCATAGTCTTTTGATTTTTCCTTTTGTAACTGTAAAATTTCAATTCTGATCTTCGATATTTTAGTAAACTCTTCACCTTTTGCTACCGCAACCCTACTAATCTCCTCAGCCTTTTCCACTGCAGAAGCGCTCCACTCTTTCATGTTATCCTTTAGATCATCCCAGAGTTTATTCATTTAATATTCCTATTTAACTATTTTAACTATTATTGGTTTTTTTAGACTATATAAATCTAGTATCAAGTAAATATATTTTATTAATAATAATTACAATTATTTATTGTACATCTATCTGATGAAGAACTCTCAATTCTTTAATTTCATTTAACAATTTTATAATCTTAGAATCAATAGGCTCATCTAGACGGATAACAGCGAAAGCTAGGTTTTTATTCTTCTCTTTACTTAATAGATAAGCCGCAATATTTATTTTATTATCACCTAATAACGTACCAACTTTACCTATAACCCCTGGGACATCATCATTCTGAACAAATAACAGTGTACCATTAGGGTTTACCTCCATTTTATAGCCGAATATATTAACTAATCTCGGCAAATTATCATCAAAAATACTGCCCTCTATTAGTACTTCTTTATCTGTTTTAACCTTAGCTGAGATTAAATTTGAATAGTTTGTATCAGATGTAGAAAAATTTATACTAACATCTATCCCTAATTCTTTTGCAAGAGTATCTGCATTAATATAATTGACTCTTTCAGGAACCCTTGACTGCAAAAGGCTTCTTAAGAAAGATAGGCCTATAGGTTTTGTCTCACTAATACTGCCGAAACAATTTATAGTTACCTCAGCAATTGGTCCACTAGAGACCTGACTATGAATACGGCCTAGTAGCTCAGACAAACGCAAAAATGGAGCCATTTCTTTTAACTGTGAAAAATTTTGAAAAGGCATATTAATTGCATTATCTAGCTCGTCATTTATTAAAAAGTTTTTAACCTGTTTACATATTGATAGGCTGACCCCTTCTTTTGCCTCTCTTGTGGAAGCACCTAAATGCGGTGTTAGAATAATATTTGGCGCTGATATTAATGGGCTATCTACTGGTAAAGGTTCAGATTCAAACACATCTAATGCTGCTCCTGCAATTTTATTTTCTGTTAGTGCTTTTGATAAATCGTCCTCATTAATTATCCCACCCCTAGCTACATTAATGATTCGTGCACCTTTTTTCATTTTTATCAGATTATTATAGTCAAAAAGATCTTTGGTATCTTTGGTCAAGGGAATGTGTAGTGTAATATAGTCAGAGTTTTCAATTAAATAATCGAGATCACATATTCGTAATTCGTCTTCGCGAAAAAAATCTTCGGCTAGGAAAGGGTCATAACCTAATATTTTCATATTGAACGCTTGGCTACGCTGCAAGACTTCTCTTCCAATCTTTCCAAGTCCTACGATACCAAGTGTCTTATCACATAATTCTGAACCTATTAACTTATGACGGTTCCACTCTCCTTTTGATATACCTTCATGACCATAACTAACATTTCTTGATAAAGCTAATATTAAAGCCATGGTATGTTCGGCTGCGCTAATCGTGTTTGCATCAGGAGTGTTCATTACGACTATACCTAGCCTCGTAGCGGCTGAAATATCGATATTATCCACCCCTACTCCTGCTCTACCTATAACTGATAGGTTAGCAGCATTATTAATTATTTTTGAATCTAAAGTAGTTCCACTTCTAATAATCCATCCATCAGCCGATTGAATATGTTTAAATTTTTCATCGATTTTCTCATTGGTAGCATAAATAACCTCGATATTGTTATCTGTTAATATTTTTATTCCATCTTTAGAAATTGGATCGGAGACAATTACTTTCATTTGTTTGCTTTCTAAAGCTTTTTATTTTTTGATCTAATTAGGTTTAATGCTGACCCGGCACAAAACCAATCAATCTGGGTTTTATTATATGTATGATTACAGGTTATAGTATCGCTAGTACCATCGGAATGCAATAATTCGATATCTATTGTTTTCCCCATACTAAATTCATGGAGATTGATAAAATTAAAAGTGTCATCTTCAAATATTTTTTCATAATCATATTTATCCTTAAAAGTGAGTGCAAGCATACCCTGCTTCTTAAGATTCGTTTCATGTATTCTTGCAAATGATTTAACTAAGACCACCCTCACACCAAGATGCCTAGGCTCCATGGCCGCATGCTCTCTTGATGAACCCTCACCATAATTCTCATCACCAACAACGATAGTGGGAATATTATTCAATTTATATAATCTTTGCACTTCTGGAACTTCTCCATATGATCCATCGATTTGATTTTTTATATAATTTGGCTTATCATTAAAAAAGTTGATAGCACCTGTTAATAGATTATTCGAAATATTATCCAAATGCCCCCTGTAAAATAACCATGGACCTGCCATAGATATATGGTCTGTAGTACACTTACCCTTGGCCTTAATTAATAATTTTAAGTTTTTGATATTTTCCCTGTCCCATGGTTCAAAAGGCTGAAGCAATTGCAAACGTTTTGAATCAGGATTAACATTAATAACTATTTCTTGTCCATCGAATTGATTTGGGTCATTATAACCGTTATTTTCAACATCAAATCCCTTTGGCGGAAACTCTATCCCACTTGGTTCTTCAAGTATTACCTTTTCACCAACTTCATTGATCAGGCTATCTTTTAAAGGATTAAAACGTAAATCTCCCGCAATTGCCATGGCGGTGACTATTTCAGGAGAGGCAACAAAACCATGAGTATTTGGGTTTCCATCTGCTCGTTTTGCAAAATTCCTGTTAAAGGAGGTTATGATAGAGTTTTTTTCTTGTTTTTCTGCCCCTGCTCTTGCCCACTGGCCTATACATGGCCCGCAAGCATTGGCCAATACTAATCCTCCTATTTCTTTGAACACATCAAGATAACCATCTCTGTCAACAGTATATCGTACCTG
Source organism: uncultured Fidelibacterota bacterium (assembly GCA_913043185.1). The sequence continues at coordinate 7,908 of CAJWMI010000008.1, forward strand.
CTCGGATCCTGGAGTAACTGTAAAATCTGATTTAACCTTTAATTTTTTTTCTATTGCCTGTTTGGCGATTGAAGATGCGCGAGTAATATCCTCGTAAGAAGAGTTCGTACAAGAACCAATTAGACCAACATCCAGCTTTAATGGCCAATCATTTTCCTCAGCTGTTTTAGCAAATTCCGAAATAGGAGTAGCCAAGTCAGGAGTGAAAGGCCCATTGATGTGAGGCTCTAGAGTACTCAAATCTATCGTTATTACTTCATCAAAATATTTTTCAGGATTATCATAAACCTCATTATCCCCAGTTAAATAACCGCTATATTGATCGGCAAGATCTGCTAGCTCACCACGTCTGGTTGAGCGGAGAAAGTTTGCCATATTATGGTCATAAGAAAAAATTGATGTTGTTGCTCCTATCTCTGCACCCATATTACATATGGTACCCTTACCTGTGCAGGATAATTTCTCTGCCCCAGGTCCAAAATACTCTACGATTGATCCAGTACCACCTTTTACTGTTAGGATTCCTGCTACTTTTAATATTACATCTTTTGCGGATGCCCAGCCATTAAGCTCTCCTTTTAGGCAAACCCCAATAAGCTTCGGAAACTTTAGCTCCCACGGCATTCCAACCATTACATCAACTGCATCTGCACCTCCGACACCAATAGCTATCATCCCTAGCCCGCCAGCGTTTACCGTATGACTATCTGTGCCAACCATCATTCCACCAGGAAATGCATAATTCTCTAGAACAACCTGATGAATAATACCCGCACCAGGTTCCCAGAAACCGATACCATATTTTTTTGATACAGACTCTAGAAAACTATACACCTCAGAGTTTGAGTCTTTTGCAGAAATAAGATCTTTATCCGCGCCTACTTTAGCCTGGATAAGGTGATCACAATGGACAGTGGTAGGCACAGCTACTTTTTCTTTCTCTGCCATAATAAATTGTAGGAGTGCCATCTGCGCTGTGGCATCTTGCATTGCCACTCTATCTGGACTAAAGTTAGCATACGATGATCCACGCTTTAAGCTTGTAAGCGTTTGGTTTTCTATGGTATGAGAGAAAAGTACTTTTTCGGTAAACGTAAGCGGTCTTTTTAATAGGCCTCTAGCTTGTTCAATTTTAGACTCAAGACTACTATATAAATTTTTTATTATCTCTAGATCAAACATATCCATTATCTTTGGAGGTTGGTTTTGGAACATAAAATGATCATAATCATTAAATATTCGCGCCTTTAAATTAATCTTTTTTTTTATCCATAGACAAATTAGTTAAATGAGTATTAGACATTATCTTGTATAACAATATTAAATACATCATTACAGCATTTTTTTTTATTAACACTTTATATGGTAAGACTGATATAAAAATATTAAATAGCACAGAAGAAACTTTATATATTGAAATAGAAATAGATGCGATAACGGCAGCAGATCTCTATCCTAAAAGTATCTTTATTGGCCTTCCAAATAGAATCTTGCCGGAAACTGAAATTATATACAAAGAAGAGTCTCCAATTCCTTTTAAATCAGAACAATCAAATTCATCTATTTTTTCTTGGACTAATATTCAAAAACTAAAAAATCTAAATACAGCAGTCTTAAAAATTGATCCCAAAAGTAGTAACAATTCATATTTTAATATATTACGTATCAAAATGTATTTTCGAGAAAGCAATCAGAAACACAGATTAGCTAAGAAAAATGAATCAATAATCCTATCCAATAAAATTATTAATTGGGATATAGCTAAAAGATGGATCATAAATAATAAAAGAAAGGTCGCCAGAGTGACAGAGCAGCCATCAGGTAAGTGGATAAGCTTTCAAGTGTATGAAGATGGTATATACACAATCAGCTCTAGCTTGTTAAAAAATACTGTCGATGATATTGACAACCACGATCCTAGGGCTTTGATGCTATTTATGTCATCGGCTTTGGGAAGAGCTATGACACAAGATACGGATATACCAGTATCTGATAATTTGATTGAAGTCCCTATAGCATTTGAAGGGGAGTCAGATGGAATTTTTGATGATGAGGATAAAATAATATTCTACGGAAGGGGGCACTCTGGGTTTGATATTGCTGGTGATGTCGTAGAGTGGAAACAAAACCTTTATTTTAATTCAAATAAGTGCTGGATATTATTACCAGATGATCATTCACTAAGAGGAAAAAGGATACAACAATCCTTAGAACCGGAGGAAATAAGTCTTACTCTGGATTACGGTCTATCCTACTACCATTATGAATTAGATCTTGTTAATCCAGAATTATCTGGCCTTAATTGGTTCGGCGCCCAAATTGCTTCCGGAAGTTCTCAAGTAATATCAACAAATAGTCCACATGCCAAAGAAAATGTTGATGGAATAATAGAGTTAAAACTCAAAGGACATTCAACGAATGGTTCGATAAACACATATCATAGTATTGATTTACATGCTAATGGACCAAATATAAATAAAATTGGCAACACTGTATCATGGTCTGGAAATGGTACTAGAATAATCTCAGGGTCTATTCAGGGTGAGAATCTTAATCAAAGCAGTAATTCATTTTTTATTCAAAATAATAGTACGGATAACAATTCATCACCATATATTGACTACTTAAAAATTAAATATGGTAGAAAACTAATATTTGATTCCAATACGATAGAGTTTTTTTCACCCATTAAAGGAGCTAACATCAGGTTTAATTTTGATCCATCTTTACCAGAAAATGTATTGGCCTTAGATATTACAAATCCTGCTGAACCAGAGCAACTTTCTATTATAGAAGACCAAAAAATCGAGGTCGCCCTGAACAATAACAATTTAAGTAGGTTTATTATTGTTGATAAAAATAACTTGCCAAACATAAACGAAATTGAATATAATTCTGGAATCGTTTTTAATAGCTTAAGAAATGAAAATATTACTGCGGATTACATAATAATTGGACCAGAGAATTATTTTAATGCTGCCCAACCTATCTTAGATCTAAGAAACCCATCGATATATGCATCATTAGAAAATATTTATAGGGAATTTTCAGCTGGAAATGAAGATCCGATGGCAATAAGATCTTTTTTACAATGGACACAAGAAAATTGGACGGATCCGCCTATACATTTACTTCTACTTGGTGATGCAGGTTATGATTATCGTAATATTAGCGGTGAGTCTAGTATAGTTGTCCCTACAATACAGGTGCAGTCTTATATTAGCTACCCATCTGATGACCGCTTGGCTACTATTTATGGCAGTCTACCAGAATTAAGCATAGGAAGATACCCCGCTAAAAACATCAATGAAGTAGAAAATTTTTCGGATAAGATTGTCTTTATTGAATCCAAATCAAATTTTGGATCTTGGAGACAAAAAGTAACCCTAGTAGCTGATGATGCGGCTAGGCCTGAACCAAATCACGGCGGTATTGCTACGGGCAAAAGTCATACACTTAATTCAGAGACAATTGCGAATTTGATACCTTCAAAAATAAATGTTGAGAAAATTTACATGTTAGAATACCCTGAGGTAAGCGATGCTTCAGCTTATGGCGTGGTGAAACCCGATGCAACTGAAGCAGTTTTTAGTGCTCTAACTAGCGGCACAGCGATAATAAATTATATAGGCCATGGCTCTGCTTTTCAATTAGCACAGGAAAAATTATTATATCTTAATCGAGGAGATATTGATAAAATAAAAACAAATAATAGAATGCCTCTATGGATTGTAGGTACTTGCTCTTTTGGACATTTTGATGATCCAATAGCAGAATCATTTGGTGAAGAACTAATCCGATATCCCATGGATGCAGCAGCTGCAGTTATCTCAACCTGCCGCCCTATAACAGTAACAGGCAATGAAAGATATACTCAAGAAATTTTTGAGATCATATTTAACAATAATCAAGTTTCAGAGCTAGATATTGGAATTATATTGCAATCAATAAAAAATGGATCGAGTGAGAGTGAATATTTTCATCTATTTGGTGATCCAGCAATGAAAATTTCAATACCACATAAATCATTTAGTACAATAGATATTGATCCAGATACTCTATCAACACTTAGTAGCGCCACAGTAAATATAAATCAAAATTTGATAAATGATAATGTTAATGGAATCATTATACTTAAGGATGCAAATAGACAGGTAACTAGAACATATAATATCGCATCTACAGAACAAAATATAACCTACACACTCCCTGGGCCTACCTTGTTCAGAGGTAATTTTAATTTTTCCGGCTCAAACTCATCAGTCCAGCTACGAGTTCCAGAAGACATATCATACTCAAGCTCACCAGCAAGAGTATTAGTTTATCTACACAATGATGAGACGGATGCTATCAGTGAAATTAATCCAGTACAATTAGTTGGTGGAGAAGCTTCATTAGATATAAATGGACCAATAATAGAAATTAAAACAGAGAATGGAAGAATCCTAAGAGATGGAGACCACAAAGAGATAAATGAAGGCCTAGTATTGAGTCTGTCTGATCCGTTAGGAATTAATCTAACTAAGGAGCTCGGACATTCAATAATCCTTGATAACCTTCTAACAGATGTATCAATAGACATCACTGATGATTTTTTTTATAATAACAATAGTATAACAACTGGAGAAATCAAAATAAAGGATTTCGGGGATTCAGATATTAATATTAGAGTCAGCGCATGGGATAATGCAAATAATCCATCTGAAAGACAAATATATATTTATTCAACTGATAATAAAGAGCTCAGAATATATAATATATTTAATTTCCCAAACCCATTTAGCGAAAAAACAAAATTCACTTTTGAGCTTTCATCTTCTGCAAAAGTCAGTATTAATATATATACTATTGGTGGTAAAAAAATTAAACAACTAAAAAGCAAGAGTTTATCAAATGGGTTTAATTCTATTGAATGGGATGGTAGAAACGAGTTTGGTAGAATTCTTGCAAACGGCGTATATATATACAAGATTAATGCAGAGAATAATATGGGTAAAATTTCGTACATTGGAAGATGTGCAATATTTAAATAGAAAGACCAGCTATTCATGTCTTCATCATCGGTAATTCTTGCATCAAAATCACCTCGAAGAGAAAATATTTTAAAACAAATCGGAATAGATTTTGAAATTATCCCTAGTAACATTTGTGAAAACGCTGAGCTCAATCTAAACCCAAGAAAATTTGTTCAATATTGGAGTGGGAAAAAAGCAAAAGTAATTTCAAAAAAAAATAAAGATAAAATAGTAATCGGCGCTGATACAATTGTTTACTTTAAAGGAAAGATTATAGGTAAACCAAAGGATAAAGAAGAAAGCTACAAAATGTTAAACAATCTATCAGGTAAAACACATAAGGTTTTTACAGGTGTATCAATTGTTTATGAAGAAAAAAATATTTTAAGAACCTTCTGCCAGATGACAAAAGTAACTGTTAGAGATATTCCAAAAAATGACATATTATATTATATTGATAATTATTACACCTTAGATAAGGCAGGTAGCTATGGGATACAAGATTGGTTCTCAATTTGGATAAAAAAAATAGATGGATGTTACTATAATGTTATGGGACTGCCTTTATCAAAATTCTATAAGAACTATCTTTTAGTAAAAAATAATTAAATGATAAAAATAAACGACAATCTAAGTATTAGTAGTAAAGAGATTAACTTCAAAATGACTAAATCATCTGGTCCAGGAGGTCAAAATATTAATAAAAATTCCACAGCAGTTACTCTTGAATTCGATATTCTAAATAGTATATCATTACCAAAAAAAATAAAACAAATACTTTTTGATACATCGCATTCATACTTAACCAAAACAGGGAAAATAATTATTAAAGCAAATAATTATAAATCACAACATAAAAATAAAACCGAGGCAGTATCGAGATTTATTACATATTTTAACAATGTATTAATGATTAAAAAGAAAAGAATAGATACAAAACCAACAAAGTCATCAATTGAAAAAAGATTAAATGAAAAAAGAAAAAAAAGTTTAAAAAAAAGTTTAAGAAAAAAACCTAAATATGAATAATGCTAAACTTGCTCTAGTGAAGAATAAATCAGACTGTTAAATTCGCACGAATTATTATATGGCACAATTTTATAAAGAGTTGCGAGAGCTTAGGCTTTCAAAAGAAATAAGCTTAGAAGAGCTAGAAACAAGAACAAAAATAAATATAAAATATCTTAGTGCTATTGAAGAAGGTAATTTTGAAATACTACCCGTCCCGTATCTTAGGCTCTTTCTAAGAGCTTATGCAATTGAAATCGGCGGTGACTCTGATCGTTCCCTTGAACAACTTGATTCATTTATTGGTCATGCAAAACCTAAAATAATACCGTCAAAAAATGATGATGATACTATAGAAGATAACGTCAGACTTGAAAAAATAAATATAGGTACCCTATTTTCAGATTCAAGCCTTAAACTGCGGAAAGATATAATCACTGTTTCGATACTCTCTATTTTCTTTATTTTTTCAATTATTATAATAAAAAAGATATTTTCAAACGAGGTGGATTATTCAGAAACGCTGCTAGAACAAAAAGCTATTAGAGAGACAGAATTAATTACTGAAGAAAAGTTAATAACGAATTATACTGAAGATAAATTTATTGAAGAATCTTTATCAGTTGATCCTCCCTTCTTTTTGACGCTTTTGTCAGGCAGTGACATAGGCATAAGCATAGAACAGGACACACTTGAATCTTATGTAAAATATCTTAATCCTGGGACAGAACTAAATCTTGAGGGTTTTATATCTGAAGCTGAATTATTATTCACCAGTACAAATAAACTTAGAATACGCTTAAATGGAATAGAACTCAGTCCTATAAAAAATTATCTTCATCCTTTAAGATTAATTATTAAATCTTCTCCTCCAAGTTTTACCGCAAGGCTATATAAGCCTCTTAACTAAAAAGTTCTCAATAAATTTAATTTATTATAAAACAATCCGTTTTTGAGCGAATGGATAATAATCTGGTTTTATCAATTACCCTATATATCAAATATTTATTGATATATATTCCCTAAATATTTAAGATTGTGGTGAATTATGGGTAATAATCCCTATAATTCATTACATCATGACGTTAAGTACAAATACTTTTACAGGCGAGTATCGATACTCGCTAGATACAAAAGGCAGGATTAATATTCCTGCTAAGTTCAGACAATCTCTGTCAAATGACAATCAAAATACCTTTATAGCCACAAGAGGGCAAGACCCATGTATATGGATATACCCACTAATAGAATGGAAAAAAATTGAAGATGAGCTAAGAAAACTATCATCTGTATCAGGTATCCATAGAACTTTTGTTAGGCAGATCGCTAGATCTGCTACCCCTTCCACGTACGATAAGCAGGGACGGATTATGATTAGTCCGTCCCTGATATCCTATTCCAGCCTGAATAAGGAGACATTAATTATTGGTATGATAAATAAAATTGAAATCTGGAACCCAGATATATTAGAGGAAGTTGATAAAAAGAATATAAATAAGGATCCAAATGAGTTCAACGCTTTATCAGATAAGATTGTGTTATAATGGCAGATACATCTGCACAGAGTCCATCAATTCATATCCCGGTAATGCCAGAAGAAGTTATCTCCTTTTTAGATATTCAGGAAAATGGAATATATGTGGATGGTACATGCGGGTTAGGCGGGCACTCAAAGCTTATTCTAAACGAACTTTCTTCAGATGGGTTTCTAATAAGTATCGATATCGATCGAAATGCAATAGAATTATGTAAAAATACGATTGATCAAAAAAGTTCAGGATTTCATATTGAAAAAAACTCTTACTCAAGTCTACCAAATATATTGGAAGATCTAGGTATCGACAAGGTGAATGGAATTTTATTAGATCTAGGACTTTCATCAATGCAACTTGCTTCTAATGATAGAGGCTTCAGCTTTACAAAAGATTCTTATCTTGATATGCGATTTGATCAATCAAATCCTATAAAAGCTGCAGACTTAATAAATAAGTCTAATGAATCTGAGTTAGCAGATATAATTTATCACTATGGTGAAGAAAGACGTTCCCGTGCCATAGCAAAAAAACTAATTCAAGCAGCACCAATCACTAATGTGCAAGACTTGGTAGCCGCAATCAAAAGTTCTACTCCTCCACAAAGAAGAAATAGAACAATGGCAAGAGTTTTTCAAGCATTTAGAATTGTTGTAAATAAAGAATTGGAAAAATTATCAGAATTCTTATCAAAATATGCTGACTACCTAGAAAAAGGTGGAAGAATAATAATTATTAGTTTTCATTCCTTAGAAGATAGACTAGTAAAAAGAAATTTTAGATATTATAGTGAAAAAGGTTATCTAAAAATATTAACCAAAAAACCAGTGGTCGCTAGCGAGACTGAACGTAATTCTAATAGCAAATCTAGAAGTGCAAAGCTTAGGTGCGCAGAAAAAATATAATGAGAAAAAGGACCAGACGATCAGTAAAAAATGGAAATCTCATCCAAGGTTTCCTGTTTTTCATATTTACAGTTGGTAGCATAGTCTGTCTAATATTTTATCTCTGGGTTTTTAAAGAAATAGATGAATCAATTCTGGCAATCGAGATTCAAAAAACTACTGCCAGAGAATTAAAAAATGAAATTGATGAAATAAAAAACAAGATAGAAGAACTCAGTAGGTCAGATGTTATTACTGCAAGAGCGAAGAAAGAATTAGGCATGGTTGTAGCTGAGCCAGAGACACTTATTGTTGCAATAAATAAAAATAAGGAAAGCGATCTTTGACTAAATCCTTCATAAAGTACAAAGCCCGTATAAGAATAATTACTTCTGTAGTCATTTTATTCTGGCTAGTACTTTGTGGAAGATTGTTTAGCGTCCAAATATTCCAAGGTGACGAACACAGAAAAAAACTGGTCGCACAAGCACATCGTAAAGAATCCATACCAGCAGAAAGAGGAAATATCTTTGATAGAAACGGCGGTGCATTAACAAGAAATATAGCTCACCATACAATAAGTGTTGACCCATCTAAGATTACAGAAAAAAAAGCCTTAGCTAAGAAATTGCATAAAATTACGGGTAGGCCTCTTGACTATTATATAAACAAACTTAATTCGAATAAAAACTTTGAGTTCCTCGAGAGGAACCTAAAAAATAACATAATTGAAGAAAAACAATTTCAATCGTTCAGCGGATTGAATATAAAAAAACATTACAGAAGGACATATCCACATGGTTCTATCGCTGGACAAATATTAGGATATACTGATACCGATGACATCGGCATATCAGGAATAGAAAAAGATTATGATAAATTTTTATCAGGGACACCTGGCCAGGTCATAAAAAGTAAAGGATGGAAAGGTAAATATCAACCTAGGAGTGGACTCCCATATTTTCCGGCGGTCAATGGTAATAATGTTAAACTCACTATAGATCTAAATTATCAAAGCATTCTTCAAGAAGAGCTCAAAAGAAGAAAAAAAGAAACAAACTCAATCTCAGCTATGGGCATCATTATGAACCCTCAAACAGGTGCTATACTTGCAATGGCGTCAGTACCAGATTTTGATAATAATTATTTTTCTAATTATAAAATAGATAGTCATCATTGTCGTGCTATCACGGATCAATTCGAGCCAGGATCTACATTCAAAATTGTTGCTGCAGTTGCCGCGTTAGCTGAAAATAAAATAAGTCTGACAGAAGAATTCAATTGTGAAAATGGTGTGTTTAAATATTTCGACTCTGAGATTGAAGATCATGAACCATACGGGCTGCTCACTATTTCACAAATTATTAAGCATTCTAGCAATATAGGAATTATAAAAATTGCAGAAAAATTAGGTAGCAAAACACTACATAAGTACGCAAGGCTCTTTGGTTTTGGTTTGACAACAAACTTAGGGCTCAATGGAGAAACGTCTGGGACATTGAAACCCGAAAAGACCTGGAGCAGGATCTCCGTCGGCCAAATCTCAATGGGACATGAAGTCGCTGTCAGTGCTATACAATTAGCTACTGCTTTCTCTGCTATTGCTAACGGCGGTTATCTGGTAAAACCATATATAGTGGAACAAATAGTTCAATCGGATAATAAAATAGAGAAGCATAATAATATTAGCTACAAAAGACAGATTGCTGATGAGAATATTATGAGAGAAATAAAAAAAATGTTAAGACAGGTCATTACTAGCGGTACCGGTGTGGAAGCTGAAATAGCCGGTTGGGAGATAGCTGGAAAGACTGGGACCGCTCAGAAATATATCAATGGAAAATATTCTAATGATGAATTCATTTCTAATTTTGTAGGATTTTTTCCTGTCAGCGAGCCTCAAATTCTATCAGCAATAATACTTGATGAACCAGATAGTCCTTTGCATTGGGGCGGAAAAGGTGCGGCAGTGGCATTTAAAAGGATAATGCAAAGAATAATAAATATGGATGATAAAATAACTCCACCAGTCAAAAAACAAGAACCATATGCATATACTGAAAATAGTATCTCCTTAATAGAGTCGAAAAAATTCAATAATCAAATACCTGTTTCGCTGAGCACAATAAATAGTAACAATGGTATTAGAGTTCCAGATGTCAGAGGTAAAAGCTTAAAGAAAGCGATTAAAATAATTTCTAATGCTGGTTTAAATATAAAAGTAGAAGGTTCGGGTCAAGTTATATCGCAGAGTCCCAAGCCGGGTACTGTTTTACGTCATAAAGAAATTTGTATGGTTCAGTTAAAATGAATAATAGTCTTTTTTCATTAGTTGAAGACTTAGTAAAAGCTGAGAAAAGCTATAAAGAGATCAATATATCTGGAATTAAAACAGATTCAAAAAAAGTTTTGCCTGGCGATTTATTTATAGCTGTTAACGGGAGCAATTTTGATGGTCATGATTATATTGATCAGGCGATTAATAATGGTGCAATGGCTGTTATTACTAATGGCAGAAATATGAATATCGATCCAATACCCCAAATAAAGGTTGCAAACCCAAGGAAAGCCGTTTCTCATGTGTCATCAAAATTATTTGGAAATCCTTCTGAAGATTTAACAGTCATTGGCATAACCGGAACAAATGGAAAAACAACAACGGCATACTTGACCACGCAAGCTCTTAATAATGCAGGATATAAAACTGCTCAGATTGGTACAACAGGAATAATTGCAGAAGGATTTGATCAGATCAAAACGCTAACTACTCCAGATGCAATAAGTTTACAAAATTTATTTTATAAGTTTAAGAAGCTTGGGTTTACTCATGTCGTAATGGAGGTTTCATCGCACGCGCTAGATCAATACAGAGTAGCAGATATAAAATTCAATATTGCAGTATTTACCAATCTAACTCCGGAACACTTAGACTACCACCCTTCTATGGAAGCCTATTATCAGGCTAAATCTCGTCTATTTAAAATGTTAACCATTGATGGTTTAGCAATAATTAATGATAGTGATTTAAATAGTGAAAGACTTGCATCTGAGACTGTTGCTCCTGTTCTATTATTCTCAAAGAGAAATGGAGATACAATACATTTTTCTAATGCAAATTTGAGCCTAAATGGGATTGAAGGTTCAGTCAAAGCAGGGCAACTCAAATACAATATCAAATCGAAAATGATTGGTGAGTTTAATCAAGAAAATATACTATCATCCGTATCAATTCTACACTCATTAGGCTTAGAAAAAGAAAAAATTACACAAGGAATTAATAAGTGTACCAGCGTACCTGGTAGATTAGAAATGTTTGAACTTGCAACAGGTGCTAAGGCAATAATTGACTATGCGCACACGCCTGATGCATATGAAAAGGTTTTAGGCACACTGCGCGATCTATTAAATAAGGAAAATAATCTATACACGGTATTTGGCGCTGGAGGAGAAAGAGATAAGAAAAAAAGGCCGGAAATGGCACGGATTGCTGAATTATTTTCTGATAAATGCTTTATCGCTCCTGATAATCCAAGAAACGAGGATATTGATGATATTAATCAGGATATTATTTCTGGATTTACTAAACAGTGCTATCAAATATTCAATGATCGCAGTAAAGCAATAAAATCAGCCTTCGGTTTGGCTAAAAAAAATGATATGGTGGTTATACTCGGCAAAGGTCGTGAGGAATATCAGGAAGTAAAAGGTGAAAAATTATTTTACTCTGACCAAAAACTTATAAGAGAATGGAAGTGAGAATTAGTATAAAAAACTCTGAAAGGCTATCGAAAATTATTAAAAATATAACTGGTGTAAGATTGACTAGTCCAATAACAGGGATTACGACTGACAGTAGGGATTGCGAGCCAGGTGATTTATATATAGCACTATTGGGAGATCGCAGTAATGGTCACCACTATCTTCAAGATGTGGATACAATGGATGCATCTGCGGCTCTAATAAGTGAGAAAAATCCGAATCAAAAATTAAATCTACATCAAATCATTGTTAAAGACACAAGAAAAGTTTTAGGTCTGATCGCAAATAACTGGCGTAAAATTTTTAATATACCCGTTATTGCGATTACAGGCTCAAATGGAAAAACATCTACCAAAGAATTACTATATCACGTATTGAAAGGTAAATATAATGTTCATGCTACCAAAGGTAATTATAATACTTCTATTGGCCTGCCATTGTCTTTATTAGGAATTAATAAGAATCATGATATATCAATCATTGAGATGGGTGCGAATCAACCAGGTGATATTGAGTACCTTTGTGAAATTACCGAACCAACACATGGTCTAATAACAAATATCTCATCCTCGCACTTAGAAGGTTTCCAGTCTATTGAAAATATTGTAGAAACAAAAGGAGCCTTATTCCATTATCTAGAAAATGGCATATCTTTTATTAACTATGCTGATGATAGAGTAAAATTAATAAATAATAGTGGCGATAAAGTGACTTACGGGCTCAATGCAGAATGTGATTTCCCAGCCGATATCCATCATGAGGATGATGGTTCAATACTATTAACAATAGATGCTCATGAAATCAAAACTAAGTCAAAAAATCTTTCTTTTGTAAAAAATATTATAGCCGTATCTGCAGTATCAGTGACTCTAGAAATAGAATGGGAATTATTGCAAGAAAGAATATTGACGTTTAAGCCTCCTAAAGGTAGATGTAAAGTATTAACCTATAATTCAATAACAATAATTGATGACACCTATAATGCAAATTTAGAGTCTTGTGTTGCAGCCATAGATTATTTAATGGCATTTACTGGATCAGGAAGAAAAATCTTGGTTTTAGGCGACATGTTAGAGCTGGGAGTCGCTTCAACACAACAACATGAAAAACTAGGCTCAAAATGTTCTGAGGCAAACCTAGATGCTGTTTTTACTATTGGCAAAGAGACTATGTCAACACAGTCTGCAATCAATGGTATCCCAATCAACCTACATTACCATAATTCTGATGATTTGATATCATCATTAAAATCTCAATTAAAAGAAAATGATAAAGTTCTTTTTAAAGGCTCTAGGGGGATGAAAATGGAAAAAATAATATCAGGAGTTTTTGAAGCATAATGTTATCCAAGTATTTCTTATCATTAAAAGAATCCATTAGCGTTTTCAACCTTTTTGATTATATAACATTCCGTTCAGCAATAGCTGCAATGACTGCGCTTATCATTTCATTTATAATTGGTCCATATATAATCAATAAACTAAAAAAACATCAAATTGGTGAAGAGATTCGTAATAATGGTCCGAAAACGCACTTAATTAAAAGGGGCACGCCTACTATGGGAGGAGTGATCATAATACTAGCAGCACTCCTCCCTACCCTTATGTTTTCTAACTTAGATAATACTATGATAAAAATAGTAATCTTATCTACAGTGTGGATGGGGGCAATCGGATTTATTGACGACTATATGAAAATTATTAAAAAAATAGAAAAAGGTATGATCGCCCGTTATAAAATGATTGGACAGATCATTTTAGGCATTCTAGTTAGTTATTGGATTATCAACAGTAATGAGTTTCTGGGTTTTAATACAAAAACTACTGTACCATTTTTAAAGAATATTGAGCTAGATCTAGGCTACATATATCCTCTAATGGTGATAATAGTAATCACCGCTACATCTAACGCGGTAAATCTTACAGATGGACTTGATGGACTAGCAATTGGATTGCTAGCTATTTGTTTTTCTGTTTTTTCTGCGGTCTCTTATATAACTGGAAGAATAGATTTCTCTGACTATTTAAATATATTATATCTTCCTGGAGCAGGTGAATTAAGTGTTTTCTCAAGTGCCATGGTAGGAGCATGTCTAGGATTTCTTTGGTTTAATACTGCTCCAGCTGAAATATTTATGGGCGATACAGGATCTTTATCTACGGGTGCTGCATTAGGTACACTAGCTATAGTATTGAAAAAAGAAATGTTATTGTTCATCATTGGAGGGGTGTTTGTTTTTGAAACTATATCTGTAATAATTCAAGTGCTATTCTATAGATATACAAAGATTAAATATGGTGAAGGAAAACGTTTTTTTAATATGGCTCCGATTCATCATCATTATGAATTAGCGGGACTTAAAGAGAGTAAAATTGTAGTCAGGTTTTGGATATTAGGGATCCTTCTAGCACTATTTTCACTAACAACATTTAAGATACGATAAAAATGGATTTTAACATAAATAAAGAAAATCTAATAGGTCAGAAAATTACTGTTATCGGGTTAAAAAAAAGTGGTTATGCCGCTGCAGTGTTAGGGCATGAATTAGGCGCAAATATATTTGTGAGTGAAATAAATGATGATACAGAAATAATTAGTAATAAAAACAACTTAATTAAAAAAGGTATTCGGGTAGAAACAGGGAAACATTCAGACCTAGTGTATGATGCTGATTTTTGGGTTATCTCTCCTGGAGTATCTAAGGATATAGATATTATAAACCAAGCATCAAAATTAGAGATTCCAATTATTGGAGAGATTGAGTTTGCCAGCAGATTCACGAATTTACCTATTATCGCGGTCACAGGCTCAAATGGTAAATCAACTACAGTAAATATTTTATATTCAATGTTAAAAACAGATGATCTGAAACCTATACTAGCTGGAAATATTGGAATACCTTTTTCAGAAAAAGTTGTTGAAGAAATAAAAAATCCTGATATAGGAAATATATATATATTAGAAATATCAAGTTTCCAGTTAGAGTCTATAGATCAGTTTAGAGCCATAATTTGTGTCTATCTTAATATTTCGCCTGATCATCTTGACCGCCATAATAATATGGATGAATATATAGAAACAAAACTAAAAATGATTAAAAATCATAAGAGCAATGATACAGTTGTATATAATGCAGACGATCCCATTATTAGTTTAGCTCTTAATGATTATAAAATAAACAAAGTTCCATTTAGTATATCCAATAAGACTCAATTCTTTAGCGTGAATGAAACAAAAATTTATAATAAAAATAATAAACCATACATCTTTATAAATGATATCCAATTAAAGGGTAAGCATAATTTATCTAACCTAATTGCAGCGGCAACTGTTTCAAAACTAATGAAAGTAGATGATAAAATAATTAAAAGAACAATGGAAAGTTTTAATGGAATTGATCACCGTCTGCAGACAGTAAGAAAGATAAATGAGGTTATATATATAAATGATTCCAAAGCAACAAATATTCACTCAGTTATAGTTGCGATAAACAGTTTTGAAAAGCCTATTATTCTATTACTAGGTGGTAAAAATAAAAACTCAGATTTTCGGCTACTTCTTCCGCATACCAAACGTCATGTAAAGCACATAGTATCTTATGGAGAAGCCGGAGGGGAGATCGCTACCGCTATTGGGGATGCGGTAAGACTCAATCGTGTAAGCAGTCTTAGCCAAGCGGTGGCATCTGCCCATAATCTGGCCAGTCCCGGCGATATAATACTTATGTCTCCGGGCTGTGCCAGTTTTGATGAATTCAAAAATTTTGAAGAGCGTGGTAAAAAGTTTACTGGTTTGGTAAATGATTTAGCAGGAGTAGTATGCGACTAAATATCACTATTCAGCAATATGACAAACCGTTATTGTTTACCATTCTGTTTCTCAGTGCATTTGGTACAATTATGTTGTACAGTGCTAGTTGGAATGAATCCTATATTCGATCTGGTGGACTAACAGAATCATTATTTTTAGAGGGACATTTAAAAAGGGTTTCTCTCGGTTTCTTATGTTTGTTTGCTTTCCTAATTATTGATTATAGAAACCTTAAGCCAATGGCTCCATATTTATTAACAATTTCCTTCTGTCTTTTAATAATAACAAAAGGATACTATCTAGTGAAAGATATTAATAGCCCTGCTAGGTGGCTGCACTTAGGTGTTTTTTCGATTCAAACTTCGGACATTGCGAGGCTATCACTAATAATCTTTCTGGCATATTATTTAGATGAAATAAAAATGCAAATAAAAAATCTGTATAACGGTTTTTTACCATGCATCATTATAATGGGCATTATGATGGCATTTATAGTTATACAACCCGACTTTAGTACTGCATTTATGGTTGGCACTATTGGGATGACGATAATATTTATATCTGGGGCAAAATTATCACATATTGGCTTTTCAATCTTAGTGGGCATATTGATGGGTATTCCAATTATCTACTTTAAACCATATAGATTGGCAAGAATTCTTTCTTGGTTCGACAAAACTGATATTCAAACGAATGGATATCAAGCGCATCAGGCATTGATTGCCTTAGGTAACGGTGGGTTTTTTGGAGTAGGGCTTGGAAATAGTACAGAAAAGAATCACCTCCTTCCTACCCCTCATACCGATTTTATATTTTCAATTATTGGAGAAGAACTCGGACTTTTATTGGGGACATTACCCCTGTTGATTGCATTTATATTTATTTTTTACAGAGGAATAAAGATTTCACAAAAGTGTACAGATCCATTTGGAATTTTTCTAGCGATAGGAATATGTACAAACATAGTTCTATATGGCTTTGTAAATGCTGCAGTTGCTACAGGACTATTCCCTGTTACTGGTTTGCCCATGCCTATGATTAGCTATGGAGGTTCTGGAATGCTTGTTAACATGATAATGGTAGGAATTCTACTAAATATAAGTCAAGCAAAACGCAGCATTGGTAGTAGACAAAGCTGGAGTAATCTTAATTTTGGATAATTATAAAATAATAATAGCTGGTGGTGGAACAGGTGGACACTTATTCCCAGCCATTGCAATTGGCGAAGAATTAAAAGAACGTATTCCTCAAGTTCAAATACATTTTATTGGATCAGTCTTTGGACTAGAAGCAAAAGTGTTTCCAGTAAAAGATTTATTGCATACTCTTTTACCAATAAGAGGTTTGCAAAGAGGTTTTAGTTTTGATAGTCTTATAAAAAATCTCTTACTCCCTTTTAGAATTATTTCCTCATTATTAAAAATCAGAACACTATTTAAAGATTTTGAGCCTTCATTAGTTATTGGCACCGGAGGATATGCTAGTGCTCTTCCCCTGTTAATGGCAACTATACAAAAAACTTCAATCCCAATTATTCTTCAAGAACAAAATTCTTTCCCTGGTATCACAACTAGATGGTTCGCTAATAAAGCAAGTTTGATTTGTGTTGCATTTAAAATTTATGACAAAAGTTTAAACCATAAAGTTGCCTTAACAGGCAATCCAATAAGAAATAATATTGTTTTAGGGGAAAAATCATTAGCCTTAAAAGAATACAATCTAGATGAACAAAAAAAAACAGTGTTTGTTTTTGGTGGGAGTCAGGGCTCAGCATTTTTAAATAAATCAATGGAGAAAATCGTAAATAGATTTAATGGCATTCCTGTTCAGGTTTTATGGCAAACCGGTGATAAAGAATACAATAATTATAAGAAATATATGAGTGGCTCAATCAAAGTGACACCATTTATAAATGATATGGCAAGTGCTTATAAACTATCCGATTTAGTAGTATGCAGAAGCGGCGCTCTAACCCTGTCAGAAGTTACAGCATGTGGTAAACCTAGTATATTAATACCATTTGCAGCCGCTGCTGGAAATCACCAATTAAAAAATGCTAAAACATTGTACCAAACTGGTGCATCGATTCTTATTGAGGAGAAAAATCTAAATTCTGACAGTTTATTTAAAAAAATCAACCACCTAGTGAATAATAAAGTAAAGTTAGATGAAATGTCATCAATTTCAAAAACTTTGGGTAAACCTAATGCTACAAAAAAAATAGTTGATCATATAATGGAAATAAGCTCTAATGTTTAAAAAAGTTAACTGTATTCACTTTGTAGGCATTGGCGGTATCGGAATGAGTGGTATTGCCGAACTTCTAATGAACCTTGGGTTTCAAGTCACTGGATCTGATATAAATCATTCAGAGAATGTAAAAAGATTAGAATCAATCGGGGTCAAGATTTCAATAGGGCATCATTCAAAGAATATTAATAATGCTGATGCGGTCGTTTATTCAAGTGCAGTCCCAACTGATAATCCTGAAATTATTACAGCAATTAGTAAGTCTATACCTGTAATTAGGCGCGCGGAAATGCTTGGTGAGTTAATTAGTCTTAAGCAGACAAGTATTGCTGTTGGCGGAACTCATGGAAAAACAACTACATCTTCCATGATTGGCATAGTGCTTGAAAAAGCTGGTTATGACCCAACTTTAGTTGTAGGTGGATTAGTGAGTAATCTTAATACAAATGTAAAGCTTGGGCTAGGAGATACAATAGTGGTTGAAGCAGACGAATTTGACAGAAGCTTTTTAGCTTTAAATCCAACTATTGCTCTAGTCACAAATCTAGAAATGGAACACACTGACTGCTACGAAGACCTGGATGATCTTGAAAATGCCTTTTTACAATTTTGTAAATCAGTTCCATTTTATGGGGAAGTGATACTCTGTGCTGATTCTGAATCTTTGATGAATATAATGCCTAAGATTAAAAAACCGGTAGTAACATACGGGCTGTCTGATAATGCCGATTATCGCGCAAAAAAAATTAATTACAATAAAAACAAATCAGAATATAATCTATTTCATAAGCAGAAAAATCTAGGAAGAATAAATATTAATGTACCCGGTAAACATAATGTATTGAACTCTTTAGCCGCAATAGCATTAGGGATGGAAATTGACATACCATTAGAACAGTTGAAAAATGGCATAAATAGTTACAACGGTGTAAGAAGAAGGTTTGAAGAAAAGAAAAATAATCGTGATGTATTTGTTGTTGATGATTACGCTCACCATCCTACTGAGGTAGATGCTACAATTAAGGCCGCAAAAAGTGGATGGAATAAAAAAATAGTTTCAGTTTTTCAACCACATCTTTTTAGTAGAACAAAAGACTTTTTTAAAGAATTTGCAAAATCGCTCTTCGATTCAGACGAAATTATTATTACAGATATTTACCCTGCCAGAGAAAAACCAATAAAAGGTGTTAGCTCAAAATTGATAATTAATGAATTAAAACTCCTTGGGCACAATAATACTCATTACCTTAATGATTTAGATAATCTAAATCAACTATTAGATGCCATCATTAAACCCGGTGATATGGTAATTACAATGGGTGCAGGAAATATCTGGAGATATAGTGATAAATATAACGAACACCTAAAAAGTATAGATCTTACCTAAAAACTAATGATTATATCGGAAATAAAAAAAATCACAAAAGGCATTGTTTTAGAGGATGAACCGATGTCTCAGCACACATCTTATGGTATAGGAGGTAAAGTATTAGCATACATTAGACCATACGATCGACCTGACTTAATACGCATAATAAAATTGATAAATAAACATAAGGCTAAACTTTATTTTGTTGGATCCGGGTCTAATCTTTTGGTAAATGATAATAATATTAGTTCGTTCGTAATAACGCCAGCTAAGGCTCTAAAATCATTAAATATAGATAAAAACATAATAATTGCTGACTCTGGAGTCATGCTCGGAAAGATTGTAAAAGAGGCGATAACACATAGATTAACTGGCTTAGAGACTCTTGTAGGCGTACCAGGCACTCTTGGTGGTGCTTTAATAATGAACGCAGGAGCATTTGGTTCAGAAATATCTAATTATTTAGTTTCTGTAGACGTGATCTCAAGTAGTGGTATAATAAGAACATTATATCCAAATGATATAAACTTTAATTATAGATATTCATCTTTTAAGCGAACAGAATTTATATTGTCAGCAACTTTCAAATTAAACACGTCTAGCGAGGAAGATATAAGAAGTAAAAAACTTATCGCTAGTAAAGGTAGAAAAAAGAGCCAGCCGCTGAAATTTAGGTCAGCTGGTAGCATATTTAAAAACCCACATAGCAAGCTTGCCGCTGGTTTTCTAATAGATAAGGCTGGTTTAAAAGGAACTCGCTGTGGAAATGCAGAAATATCTGAGCATCATGCAAATTTCTTTATTAATCATGGGAATGCAAAAGCATCAGATATCGCTAGTCTCATAAGATTAACTCGAAAAACAATCTATGAAAAATTTGGAATAATGCTTGAGCTAGAAATAAAAACAATAGGATTCAATAAATCAGAACTATATCCATATGCCAACTAAACAAAAACATATTAATAAACTAAAAATTGCAATCCTTCGAGTTCTTGCAGTATCATTTATATTTTTTGTATTATGGTTATCATTCTTTTGGGCCGAACAAAAATATACCTTTGATAAACCAACTTTATTAATTAATGGCACATCAATATTAGGTGATACATATTATACAGATTATTTGATCAATAGTATAGAAATAGAGAATGATAAACTAAAACCAAATAAGATCCTAGACGATCTTTATAAACATCCATATATTGAGGCAGCTAGACTAAGCTACAGGTATCCTGATAAAATAATTATTGAGATTAGCGAACGAGTTCCATTTGCCATAGTAAATAATAGTCCAATGATAATGTTGGATAAAAACTGTTTTGTTTTACCAAATATTGAAAATATCAATAATTATAGTATACCAATATTATCAAGGTACAATACTGATCCTGAGCTCTATCCTATTGGAAAACAAGCATTATCTGTAAAAATAAAAGATACAATTTCTTGGCTCAGAGTACTTAACGAATTGTATCCTGGTTTATATCATAATATATCAGAGATTACATTAGAAAATGACGATGAGATCATATTGATCCTAGCCGAATATCCAACAAAAATAATGTTAGGAAATGAGAATACACTTTATAAGATCGAACTATTAAAAAGATTTGAAGAAACATTAAAAAAGAAAAAGGAAATTACTGATTATGCATATCTCGATATGAGATATAATAATCAAGTAATCGTCAAAGAGTAGCAATGAAAAACATTAACGGAGTTGATAATAAATTAGTTGCAGGTATAGATATCGGTTCTGAAAATATTTATTGTGCGATAGGTTCTTTGATTCCAGAAAATTCAAGAATTAAATTATTAGGAATTGGAAAATGTTCAGTAAAAGAAAGTTTTAAAAAAGGATCTATCACAAATAGAAACCAGCTAATCGAACAATTAGAAACAGCAGTGAATGAAGCAGAGATAATGGCAGGTAAAAAAATTAATAGCGCATTTATGTCACTAACCGGAGAACATGTTAGAGGTATAAATACTCAAGGGGCGGTGGCATTAAATAGAAATAACACTAATGGAACTATAGATAATAATTCAATAACTCAAAAAGATATAAATCATGTCTTAGAACTCACGCAAGGGGTTGCTCTCCCTCCAGATAGAGATATTTTACATACTATTCCTCAAGAATTTATTGTTGATACACTAGAACAAATTGATAATCCAATAGGGTTGTCTGGAAGAAGATTAGAGGGGCACGTTCATCTAGTAACTGCAGCAACGACAGCAATGAAAAACTTAGTTGAATCAGCTGAAGAGGTTGGGATAAAAATTAATGGATTAGTATTTAAACCACTTGCAGCCGCTGCTTCAACTCTATCTAAAGATGAAACTAAATTAGGTGTATCTTTAATTGATATAGGCTCAACCACAACAGGAGTTGCTATCTACAATGATGGCGCAATTCGTCACTCAGCAGTCATCCCTATTGGCTCAGCTAGTATCACAAATGATATAGCCGTCATGCTAAGAATTAGTATTGAAGAAGCAGAAGAAATTAAAATTAAGTACGCATCTGCTAAGGCCTCTCTTTCTTCTTCAAAGTTAGCTATTGAAATTCCTTCTGATAATATATGTAGTAGTAATAATAAAATATCTGAACATGAGTTATCTACATATGTTGAGGCAAGGATGGAGGAAATATTCCAGCTAGCTCAAAATGAGATTAATCGATCTGGAATTAATAATTCTCTGACCTATGGTGCGGTGTTAACCGGTGGTGGATCACAACTTAGAAATATAGTCCCTCTCGCAAAAGAGTTGTTAGAAATGCCAATACGTTTGGGCAAGCCAATAGTAAATATTCAAGGAAATAAAGATTTCGCTGATAAACCAATT
The DNA here is from genome assembly GCA_913043185.1 of uncultured Fidelibacterota bacterium. Next base: position 30,388 of record CAJWMI010000008.1, read on the forward strand.
GATTCAACATTACTAGGATTATTATTGTGGCCATATCATTCTAATGAGCATAAACCATTAAATAGAACCATTATATCTTGGATAGAATATTTTAAACAAATAATTAAAGAGTTTTTTTAATCCACAAACCAAAGGAGAATAAATATGTTATTCGAATTCGATAGTTTATCAGAACAAAAAGCAAACCTAAAAGTAGTCGGGGTCGGTGGCGCAGGAGGTAATGCTGTCAACCGCATGATTACATCTGGGATGCAAGGAGTAGATTTTATTGCAATAAATACTGATGCTCAAGATCTAGAAAATAATCCAGCTGAGCATAAGATACAGATTGGTAAAAACTTAACAAAGGGACTAGGCGCAGGCGCAAATTCCAATGTTGGGAAAAACGCAGTAGAGGCAGATAGTGAAGTAATTTACAATTTGCTAGAAGGCGCAGATATGGCATTTATTACCAGCGGAATGGGTGGTGGTACAGGTACCGGCGCAGCTCCTGTGGTAGCTCAAATATCTAGAGAATTAGGCATTCTAACTGTTGGAATTGTGACAATCCCTTTCAAATTTGAGGGACCGAAAAGATATAACAGAGCTTTAGAAGGAATAGCAGAGATGAAAAAATCCTGCGATACCTTAATTGCCATCCCAAATCAAAAACTTTTATCGGTTGTTGATAAGTCCACCACTCTGCCCGAAGCTTTTCAAATGGCTGACGGTATATTGCATCAAGCAGCAAAAGGAATATCAGATCTAATTAATGTCCATGGTATGATCAACTTAGATTTTGCTGATGTAGAAACAATTATGAAAAATATGGGTGAAGCGATTATGGGGACTGGTGTAGCACAGGGTGAAGAACGTGCCGCCTTGGCAGCACAACAGGCTATTTCAAGCCCATTGCTTGATAATGCTTCTATAGCCGGCGCCCAAGGAGTTTTGGTCAATATTACTGGCGGAGAAACTATTACGCTTCATGAAATTGACGAAGCCACAAGTATTATACTTGAAGAAGCTGGTGAATCAGCAAATATCATTGTAGGTGCTGTTATCGATCCAAATATGAAAGACAATATACAGGTAACAGTGATTTCAACTGGCTTTAATACTATGAATATGGAAACAAAAATAAATAAGAAAGTTGAAAAGTCCATTCCAACAAGAGAGTTGCAAGAACTCGAAAATAAACCATTACATGCACAAAAAGAAGAATCCCCAGTTGAATCTAATGAAGAGAATCAAAATAGAATGGTATTTGATGATACACAAGAATCTCCCGCTATATATGAAAAAAGGCTTGAAGTTCCTGCGTTTCTAAGAAAACAACAGGAAGGTTAGATTATTAATGATATATTAAAGAATGATAAAAAATCGGAAAGAGTTTTTGTGTCAGATTAAATCTTTTTCCCTTTTGCCCTTAATTCATTGATAACTTTTCTGATACCTTTTTTATCAATGATGCGCATACCACGTGTTGAAATACGCAGAGTGACATAACGGTTTTCATCGGGCAGCCAAAATCGTTTTTTTTGAAGGTTAATATTAAATCTGCGACGAGATTTATTATGTGCGTGGCTAACATTATTGCCAAACATTGGCTTTTTACCCGTCACATCACAGATTCTGCTCATTATTTTTCTCTCGATTGAATTTTATATTTAATTTTTATTTATACTATTATTAATAAAATAGCTCGGAAAATTACATTTTCTTTTCAAATAGACAAATGAAAATCGGAAATATCAAAATTGACTTCCCAGTGCTACTAGCCCCAATGGCGGGTTTTACTGATTATCCATTTAGAGTGCTTTGCAAAAGAATGGGGGCCGGTCTAGTATATTCGGAATTTGTATCAGCCGATGGTATAATTCGTGAAAACACCCGTACAATCGAAATGATTCAATTTTCAGATGAAGAAAGACCAATTGGAATCCAGATATTCGGAAATGACCCGAAAACAATGAGTGAAGCTGCGTCATTTATTGATAAAAAATTTAGTCCTGACATTATTGATATTAACTATGGTTGCCCAGTACCAAAGGTAACAAAAAAAGGGGGTGGGTCAGCTGCGCTTAAAGATCTATGCCTAATGGATGATATTACTATTGCCGTTATGGAAGCAGTGCCAAATATTCCTGTTACTGTAAAAATGAGGGCAGGATGGGATAACGATAGTATTATAATCCCTGAAGTTGGAGAACGATTGCAAAATATTGGCATAAAAGCAATTGCACTACATCCTAGAACTACAAAACAAAGGTATAAGGGAAAAGCAAATTGGGATCTAATTAAAAATTTAAAACAAAATATTGCAATACCAGTGATTGGAAATGGTGATATTTATTGTGTTGATGATATAAAAAAAATGTTTGATTACACAGAGTGTGATGCTGTAATGATCGCACGGGCCGCACAGGGAAATCCATGGATTTTCAGAGAAGCAAAAAAATTTTTCAATAATAAAAAATATTCTAATTCACCGTCATTGATTGAGATATCAGAAATTTGCAATGACCATTTTAATCTATTAATTAATAACCGTGGACAGTCTATTGGAATGAACCTTATGAGAAAACATTTGTCAAACTATTTAAAAGGCTTTCCGGGTGCGGCACGTTATCGACAAAAACTTGTGACCGCAGGAACATTTGAAATAATGAAAAATGGGTTAATAGAGTTTGAGAAATTTGCTACTGGTTCTAATAAATAAATTCATGATTTTATATACAATCTTTTTCTTAAACTAAATTCTTATTTTTATTATATAAATATCTATGACATGGAAAAATTATGATTGGAAAATTAAATATTATAAATGAACCCATAAGATCTTATCAAACTGGCTCCAAAGAAAGGATTTCTCTTCAAAAAAAATATGATGAGCTATCTGAAAATAAAATAGAAATACCAATAATTATTAATGGTGAAAAAATTAAAACGGGAGATATTGGCAAATGTGTAATGCCTCATGATCATCAGGAAGTTTTAGCAACCTATCACAAAGCTAGTGATAAAGTGGTGCACCAGGCTATTGATTCATCGCTTAATGCTTGGGCTGAATGGTCAAAAACTGATCTTGAGTATAGAACTAATATATTTCGAAAAGCGGGCTCCCTCCTAGCTGGTAAATGGCGAGATACTATAAACGCGGCAACAATGCTTAACCAGAGTAAGAATGCTTTTCAAGCAGAGATTGATTCTGCATGCGAGCTAATAGACTTTTTTAATTTTAATGCAATTTATGCAGAAAATATCCACAATAAACAAAACTTGATATCTCCAGATGGAATGAAAAATTCACTTGAGTATAGGCCTCTCGAAGGATTTATTTTTGCTATAACTCCATTTAATTTTACATCTATAGCTGGAAATCTTCCTACAGCTCCTGCTGTGATGGGAAATGTGTCTATATGGAAGCCTGCTTCTTCAGCAGTGTTAGCATGTTATTATTTAATGGAGATGCTTCAAGAGGCAGGTCTACCTAGTGGAGTGATAAATTTTTTACCTGGATCTGGATCTAGCATTGGTAATCCGATCCTTAATCATCCAAGTTTAGCAGGTGTTCATTTTACAGGATCTACTAATACGTTTAATCATATATGGAAAACTATTGGTACAAACATTAGTCAATATAAGACATATCCAAGAATTGTTGGTGAAACAGGTGGTAAAGATTATTGTTTAGCTCATAAATCTTGTGATATTGATGTTTTGGTTACTGCTATGGTTAGAGGTGCTTTTGAGTACCAAGGACAAAAATGTTCGGCAATGTCCAGGGCATATATTCCCTCAACAATTTGGCCAGAAGTAAAAGATAAATTTATATTAGAGGTAGAAACTATAAAAATAGGTTCTCCAAGAGATTTTTCTAATTTCATGAATGCTGTTATAGATAAATCTGCATTTGATACAATTTCACGTTATATTGATTATGCTAAAGATCATAAAGACGCAGAGATAATATCTGGTGGTAACTATGATGACTCAAAAGGTTATTTTATTGAGCCTACAACCATTCTAACCACAAATCCTCATTTTAAAACAATGGAAGAGGAGATATTTGGGCCTGTGCTAACAATTTATATCTATGATCCAAGTGATTGGGAGGAAACACTTAAGCTTGTTGATACCACATCCCCCTACGCGCTAACTGGAGCTATTTTCTGTGAGGACAAGGATATCCTTGAATCTGCGAACAAAACACTCAGATTCTCAGCAGGAAACTACTACATCAATGATAAGCCGACTGGAGCTGTTGTTGGGCAGCAGCCATTTGGTGGAGCTCGAGCCTCAGGGACAAATGACAAGGCTGGATCGATGTTCAATCTTGTGCGATGGGTATCACAACGGACAATAAAAGAAAATTTTGAGCCGCCCACAGACTATAAGTACCCATTTATGGGAGAAGATGAATAAGATAGATATTAATATAAAATCTGAGGTAGAAACCCTTAGAAAGGTGCTGGTACACACTCCTGGTGTTGAGATGAATCTACTTAACTTTCACAACACAAAAGAGTTTAATTTTGACTTCAGCAGTAAGACGTTCAGTGAGAATGAGGACTTCCTCCTTTGGGATGACACTATCTATCTTGAAGGTGCCATCAAAGAGCA
>CAJWMI010000009.1 GCA_913043185.1 uncultured Fidelibacterota bacterium
CGACTTGTAATGAAATTGTAACTATCGGTATCGATGCAAATGATCCTGATGGTATATGTGGCGTTGAAATTAATGTTAACGATTTTAAAATAGATGTTCCGCTGAGTGAGATACTAGGCAAAATTAACGATGAGCCAATAGAGATAGACTTAAATACAAACGATCTCCCAGATGGACCCGTAAAGATATCCGTTAGCATATGCGATTGTAATGATAATTGCACTGAAAGTCCTCCAATAAACTATACGATTGACAACACCTTGTCTTTTCCTGATACAATAGAAATTATTTCAACAACTTTCAATAATGGTGGCTTTGATATCACTTGGGAGAGATCCAATGCTTCTGATTTTGACAATTATAAACTATATCATTCGATTAGTGAAACCATTGATGATTCAACAATGATTTATACAAGTAATAATGTCGATGACGTAACCTATTTTATGGATAATGCAGACCCGTTAATATTTAACTATTTCTACATTGTCGTTTCAGACTCATTTGATTACTCGACAAAGAGTAGAGTCTATACCTCATCCCTTGATCCTAAACCAAATGCTATCCACATTGAGTCTGTCACATATGATGATTTAATTATGAATATATTCTGGAATGAGTCCCAAGATACAGACTTTTTGAAATATGAACTTTACAAGGGAGGCGATACAACAAACACTAGCCTATTAGAAACGTTTTCTAATAAATCAGCAACAAGCTATAGTCTTAATGAATTTGACCCACACTCGCATAACTATTTTAGAATAATCGTCTATGATACTCTAAACCAGAGTACAAAGGGAAATTTTCTATCTAACTTAATCCAACCCATTCCTGAGGCAGTAAGTCTGGATCCGATTGACTCTTTTGGTAATGAGCTCACTATAGTATGGTCAGTTTATCCTACAAGTGACTTTCAGCGCTACAATCTTTATCAGGCCTATGATATCAGTATGAATGATAAAGAAATTCTTTTTACTACATCTAGCCGTACAGAAAACAGCTATTTTTCTGCAGATAATGATTATGAAACAACATACTATTTTCAGGTTTCTGTTGTTGATGACTGGGGCTATGAGGTGTTCAGTAATATTGAATCAATAGACCCCGAATATGTTACATTTATCCACAATTATGATTCAGAATCTGATATAAATATTGGTTACCATGGAGTGCAAACGGCTTCAGGGAAATATAAAATAATAGGTAAAACAAACTCAGATGTAATAATGAATGGTACAAACAGGGCTGGTGCTGAGCCCTGGTTTTACTATTATAGTTATGGCCTGAATGAAAGCCCTGTTGATTTAATTGAGACAGAGGAAGACCAAGGATATGTATTTCTATCAAATATAATAAACAGCGAATCAGACACCGATATAAGACTGACAAAAACAGATCAAAATGGCGCACCAATATGGGACATGGTCTATGGTTTTATTGACCCCTATGATGAAGCAAGTGGAAACGCTGATTATGGACTAGATCTCGCCAACGATGTGTCCCTAGCAGCAGATGGTGGATATATCATCACCGGACAATATAATACCGAAGAAGGAAGGCACTGGGATCTGTGGGTTTTAAAACTAAATTCCTTGGGAGAAAAAGAGAATGAACATCTTATCACAGCTTTCGCGAGCAATGATCAAATAATGGAAAATGGTCATGCCATATTAGAGACTATTGATGGATACATTATCCTTGGATCAGTTTCTGATTTCGAACTAGATGGTCCGTCAGACGTTTGGTTAACAAAGTGGGACTCTAATTTATCAGATAATGGTGACACTCTTTGGTCATCCACATGGGACATAAACACCTACGATTACCCAACTGATTTAATAATCAATCTTGAAGGTGGCTATACAATCGCTGGATACTCTTCAGATAATAATAACGGAGATGATGGCTCTTCTTGGATAATTAAGGCCGATATAGATGGCGCGGGAAACATACTACATTCGTTTACAGGAAATAATTTTATCTATAGTATGATCGAGTCTGAAAACGGTGACTATATTCTAGCTGGTAAAAAAGTTGATGGTTCAAATACTCAAGGATGGATCGTTAGTATTAGTCAAGATGGAAACCAGAACTGGGAAAAACTATATGGTGGTGAGGACATAGATTCTTTCTATAGCATTGAGCAAACAAGTGACAAAGGATTTACTTTGACTGGTGAGACCCACTCAAATGGAACGAGTGATATTTTTCATGTCAAAACTGATCCCAGTGGAAACGTATTATTAGAAGAATAATACTTTAGTTTCCTGAGATATTTAGACAGGAGGCGCCTAAAATCCCGGCTGCACCATCAGATAACTCAGATAATAATATCTTTATCTTATTCTTTTGGAAACTTAGTAGACTGTCGTTCATAGAATCTTTTGCAAAATCAAGTATCCGATGTTTTGCATTACTTAATCCCCCATAGAACACAAATGCTTCTGGTGATAAAATTGTCGCTATCTGTGCGAGACCTATGCCAAGCATGTGACCGGTATATTTATAAATATCAATTACAATCTTTTCACCATTGTCAAAAGCATTATCAAATAATTTCCCATCAACATTCTGGTGATCTATACTCTGTAGAAACTTATTATCTGGATATTTTTGTCTGTATTCTCGAACAGTATAGTTTAGGCCTTTCGCTGAAACATACATCTCAAGACAACCTCTTCGGCCACAGCCGCATTCTCGCCCTCTAGGATCAATACTTAAATGACCTAGTTCGCCAGCAAAACCATCATGGCCATATACCATATTATTGTTAACTATTATCCCACTTCCCAGACCAGTCCCAAGAGTAATAAACACTACATCATTCATCGATTTGGCTACGCCAAAATATTTTTCACCTAGCGCTGCTGCATTTGCATCATTTGTAATAGACACTGGCACATCTTTATAAGTTTTTATTAATGAGCATAGATTCAATTCATCCCAACCCTTGCCTAGATTAGGTGGACTTACTACCATACCAGTAAAATAATTTCCATTGGGCACCCCTACGCCTATATCTCTAACTAAATCCGAGTTATCTAATTCTATTTCCCAATTATAAATTATGTTAAAGATATTCTCTAACAATAACCCTGGAGGATTGTTAGAATTGGTTAAAATCGAGTCTTTTTTTATTATATGACCGCTACTATCAACTAACCCAAAAACTGTATTTGTTCCACCAATATCGATCCCTAAAGAATATTTCTTATCAATCATTTAAACAATTTTATAGTCTTTATAAAGCTAGGCTTATATCTGTTTCAATTAATTATTAGTTTAAAATGTTTAGAAATGTGGAGATATTGTATTTAGTTAATGGCAAATAACTAGTCAGTAACACCTTGCCTGATCTCCAGATCTACAATAGGTGCCTGGTTAGGCTCGTTCTCAATTTTCACAGTCTTAGTTATCACAGTAGACTTTCCATAATTATCCGAAACGGTGAGCTCAAAAGTATATTCTCCTGGAGTACCCTCAAATGATACGATCCCAGAACTTGAGTTAGGCCTAAGTCTTATTTTATTACCACTTAGCTGTTTCCAACTAAACCGAATCCTGTCACCCTGGTCTGGGTCAAAAGAACTTGTCGCATCTAGTATCATCGGATACGTGTTAGTCTCTGGTCTACCATCATGAGGAATTTGAACCTTAAACTTAGTCTTTTCTTCTTGTTCAATACTCTCTAATTCATTGATCTGATCCTGCTTTTGCTGCTCCTGCTGCATCTTTACCTTGATACGATTTTGGTATAATTTTTCGCGCATTTGGCGCTCATATTCTCTCCAGCCAAACAGCCCGCAACCGACTATTACAATCAGAAATATAGCAAACCCTCTATTCATAAGCTTAAATATAAATAATTTGTAATAAAATTGTAGTCATAACTTTTGTTAATTATAGATATTCTATCTTAAATCAAGTAATATTCTTTTTAGATCAGATCCAATAAATTCTGGATTCTGCTGCATATTTTTATCTTCTTTCTTGGATGCCTCAGGTACTTTTCTATATAAATATTCGGCTAGCTCACCTAGCTCAATTTTATTATCACTACCCATCGCATCACCTTTTAATCCCTTAAATAAAAAATATGAAAATACACTATGTTTCATTTCATCATTCTCCAATGAGCTTTCACCTGTTGAAGATGCTGCCAGAATACAAATCTTTTCTGAAAGATTTGGGTAACGATAAACATCAATCATTTCAGAATGATTAATATATTTAATGTCTAGGATTACTGTTATTGAATTAATATTCTGGAGCACAGATAATAGCGAAAGATCGGTTAATATTTTTTCTAAAGAACATAATGATGCTATTTGATTACTATTACCATCCTTTGGGATCAAATATGGGTAGCCACCATGCCACATGCCCAAGCCAGAATAATATATATTAATATCCACGTATTCTATATTTGAATATTTACTTGAAGAGATAACCCTATTACGTATAATACCCTGATGTGGATCAAAAATTTTATTAAAATCGCTCTTATCAGGGCCTGATTCCATTTGCCATGGTTTTGATGGCAGTATTTGGTAGTCATCTAGTCCAAATGCATTCTGCATATATAGCCTGAAGATCTCTCCATCTCTTCTCGTATATTTAGGTTCAGTCAGAGAAATATCTTCATATTTATCCACAGCTAGTATTACAGCCATACCGTTTGGATTTCTTTTTCCTATTGGAATATTTTTTTCAATTTCTAGTTCACCTAATTTGGTAGGATACGGGACTACATTTTTAGCACCAATTTCTTGAATAACTAAATCATTCTCACCTCTATAATGTTTCATCAGCTCGAGATTAATTTGATGTGAAACTGTATTATCTAGATAGTCGGTTGTTTTGAATTTAATAGAAAACTGTTCTCTCTCACTTTTAATCTTAAAATTTATATCAGTAAACTCACCAGGTTTCATCTCATTTAATTCTAAATATCCCGTAAAGTCAATTGCTGAATAGGTATGGTTTTCCAGTAAATTAAATTCTATTTTTTCAGTTAAACCTTGTCCAACATTTTGGATACGAACAGTTAGCTCTACGACTTCACTTTTTGGAATATAATTTGTTCCAAAATTGTTTTCGATAGCATAATCAGCTAGGATAATATTAGGTAAATCTACTGCCTTAGTATTTACAGAAAACTCATATGGCATTTTTATTTTAAAACCATTCTCATCAACTGCCATTATATTATACTTCCAATCTCCAGAGTTCACTTTTAATCCTGCTGAAACATCAAACTCTAAATATTTTGCTTCATCTATATTTAGATTATCTATTATTTTAATCGTGTCCATCATAAGCTCATCATTTACATCATTATCGATTGAAGGGCTTATTGATATACGAATATTTTTTGAGGGACTGTTTCCATTATTTAATATTGCAAAACGTAATTTCCCTCTCTCCCGGGCGTCTAAAGAATTATTGCTAGAATTTTCTATTAGCTTATAGTTTTTTATTTGTAAATCAGGTGGTGTATTTGTTTTTTCACATATAATTTGGGAAAATCCACTTGCATCTCCCTCCGCATCTATTGCTGAGATTGTATAACAATGCTCCTCATCATATCCCAGGTCTCGATCTAGATATGCGTTTGATGTAACTTTATCGATAAATATTGTTGAATCATTTTCTAGTTGCTTATATATCTTATACTCAAATATTCCTGAGACACTATTCCAGCTCAATTGATTTGATCTTATACCTCCGACCGCTTTTAATCCTCCGGGTGATTTGAGAAATAACTTTGAACAGTGTTTCTCAGATAGCTCACTCTCAACATTATATTTATCTATACTAGTGATCTGATAGCAATGAGTCTCACCTGGTAGACATTCATCTTTATAAGAATTAATATTAAGTTTTTTTATTAATGCACCATCACGGTAGAGATGGTAAGAAATGGCCAGGTCTACCTCATTCCAGATCAGGTTAATCGAGTTATCATTATTAAAAGATGATAATGTCGGAGGTTCCACATAATCTCTCGTGCGTATTTCATAAACCTCTGAGTACAATCCTTCAACACCATTAGCACTTACTGATGATATAGTATAATAATAATTAGTAGAAAAATCTAAACTATCATCGTTGTATATGGGCTCACTTGAATATCCTATAGTTTTATTATTTTGTTTTATATTGTATTTAGCAGCCCCCTTAACAGGATCCCATTTTATCGTGATATTATTTTTGGTTACTGTCCCACTAATGTTTTCTGGAGAACCGGTTAGTGAGCTATTACAATAAGATTCACTTAATACACCTGTGACACCATATTTACCAATCGCCATTATCTGATAACAGTATTTAACACCAGGATTAGTGTTAGTATCTAAATAAGTATCACCTTCAGTTTTAAACAACAATTTATCATCTCTATATATTTCATATTCTGTTGCCTGGGGTATTGTTTTCCAGCTCAGCTGAATAGATTTATCATCAACCGATGTATTTAGTTTTTTGATACGCAATGCAGGGTCTTTTTGTATAGGCTTTACATTAGAGTATGTATATATCAATGGTATTTCTATTTCTTTTTTTAGATTTAATCGAAGCAGCAGGTCTCGATTTCTTGACTTTCGCGGATTGATTTTTATCCTGACCATACCCTCATCTGGGTGGTTAGCAACCAAATAATAATAATCAGGGTTAATATCGGAAAATTCAAATCGTCCCTTACGATTTGTTTTTACTAAACCGATTGGCGAATCATCGATTCCAAAAAGGGTTACCTCAGCCTTGCGTGAAGGTTTACCTTCATCATTAATTATACTACCCGAAATCGAAACCGTTTTTGAATAACAAAACCCAATTAATAATAGTGCGATGATTATATTTTTCATTGTCTTAATTAACACTACAATATTATTCCTGAGTGCCGTTTAGACTGGTACACAATTAAGGCAGGCGTAAAAGAACTCTATTGGGTTTTTCAGTAAAAAGCTGAGGGGTTTGTGGCAAACTAGAGTATAAACTTTTTGTTGTATCATGTACATTCTTACGAATGTAATTATGCAGTTCCTCTACTGTAATTGCCTTGTCTCCATTGTCCGCATCTCCCCGGAGGCCTTTTAACATATAATAAGTAAAGATCCCATTATTCGAGTCTGGATGGTCATATGATTTTTCAGTAGTATTTGCAGCATAAAAGGTTGTTATGCCTGTTGGCGGTATTAGCTCCTTCGGAAAAACTGGCTGGACTATTTCCTCGACATTTTTCTTCTTTTTCTTCTTTTTCTTCTTTTTCTTCTTGTCATCTGCAGCAGGCGCAGCAGCTGTTAGGTTTTGCTTAAAAGCAGAATTATTAAAATCAACATCCATAAAAACAAAAATGTCACCTATGTTATCAATTTTTTTTATCTCATGAAGCATGGAATAAAGATCTTTTATCTTAAAAAACGAATGAATCTTATTTTTATCTGCATCATAAGGAATAATACACTTTTCACCTGCTATTGTCGTACCCTCTCCAGAATAATATAGCATAAGGTCTATTGTGTCTATCTTAGAATATTCTACCACAGACTGTATCTTGTCTCTGATAAATCCTATATTTGGATTAAATATTTCATTAAAGTTATTTATTGTAACCCCATTATCAAAAAGCCAAAACTGAGATGGAACCATTTGGTGATTCTTGATTCCAAATAATTTATTGTAATACTCCCGAACAATTTTTACATCTTCTTCTGACGACGTATTCCCAGGAATTTTTTCTGTCCAAAACTGTTTATTGCCAAGAACAACACCAATGATATCCCTAGAAACATTGACATCAGGGAGCCCTGTCAATAATTTATGGTCTTTTGGCAATTGACCGGGTGGTTTAAAATCTGATACAGGAACATCTATAGCCTCTAAATCATCTTTCCCTTTATAGTGTTTCAAAACTTCTAGGTGTATTGGAATTGTTTTTCTTACATCAAAATAATCATACGTATCAAAGTAAACGGTAAAACGATCCTCTTTTGCAAGAACCTCAAAACTATAATCAAACCAAGCTCCTCCTGGAACCAATCCAAAATTTTTAATCTCATCCGCATCATTTTCAAAGCCCTCACCTCTCCTAAAAGCGAGAATAGCAGTGTCTGTCTTTCCTATTGAAAGGTTCTGAAATCTAACAGTAAGTGTGGTGGTCTCATTTTTCGGTATATAATGATGCCCAAATTCATTGTCTATGGCAAAATCAGATATCACCAGATTTGGAGGCACAACGGCTAATGTCGGAAAAGTAACTTCTTCAGGAGACAGATCCGTTCCAGCATACTCATCAATCCTTATATTAAACTTTCTCTCTCCGGTTTCAATCTTCAGTTTTGCATAGACAGGAAAATTGATTGTTATAGAGTCACCAACACCTAAAACAGGTATCGTCTCTACCGTGTCTATTACCAGCGAAGGAGTATTAGAAAAATCAAGTGGCTCCAGCCAGGGTTTTAACTCTCGTGCAGGACTCCGACCATCATTTACTATTTTTACAACGATTAAACCTTTTTCGCTTCCATCTAATATTTGATTATCAGATTGCTCAACAAAATATTTCTCAACAAGAGTCAAGTGTGGAGGCGGTAATACCCAGCCACACATGACCGGAGACAAGGGTCCTTCATCTCCATCTGCATCAACAGAAGACAATTTATAACAATATTCCTCGTCAAACTCTAGCCCCTTATGAATATAATAGTTACTAGTTGTCTTTGTCATAAACTTGGTCTCACCATTGTCTTTATTATGAGAATAAATCCTATATTGAACCGCGCCAAGCATCTGTTTCCATTTAAAAATGACTCTTTTTATATCACCAGTGAGAGTAAGACCTTTTGGATAATTTACAAGTACTTTATAGCATTCCTCATTTGATGATGGGCCTTCAGTACCGTATGCATCTTTCGCTGTGACCTTATAACAATAGAACTGTCCAGGGTCAACAATGTCTACATAAAACGTGTCTGTAAGGTCTGCAAGAAGTACACCATCTCTGTAAACCTTATACACATGGTCTATCCTTAGTGGAAGCTGGTTCCAGGTCAATGTAACCTGTTTTAGGTCAGCCGCTCCGGACATTACAGGCGATGTTACTTCTTCATGTGTACGAACATTTACTGTTACCAGCGGGCCGTCATCACCATCCTGGTCAAAAGAAGCAATATCATATTTAAAATCTCTGTCAAAGATTAGATCTTGATCTAAAAAGGAAAACTCTTTCGTGGTTAAAATTAATTCTCCATCACGATAGAGGTGATACCCGCTTACGCCTTCAACCGATTTCCATGAAAAACTCACTGTATTTCGCATTACTTCAGCCGTAAAATTGGTTGGAGGGGCAAACTGACCCTTTGCACACTCAGTTGTGGACTGCTCTCCCTCCGTCCCATATTGGTCCGCTGCTGAAACCGAGTAACAATATTCTTTTCCAGGTGCAACATTGTCTGAGAAAGATGGTTTGTCAAAGTCCCCAAGATAATTACCATTTCTAAATAATTTATAATAGGTTGCAACAGGCGCTAGATCAGTCCACGTCAGGTCAATTGCATTCACATTCCCCTGTGCTACAAATTCTGGTATTAATACCTCTGGATGGGTGTTAACTATAACATCCTCTGACATTGCACCTTCGTCATTGTCCGGGTCTATGGAGTTTATATTGTACTTATACTCCGTACCCCATTCTAAAGAGTCTACATAGATAAGTTCTGCCTGCTTTGATATCATCACGCTGTCACGGTATAGTGCATATTTTTCTACATTTGGTATGGCAACCCACTCTAGCGTAACAATTCGTCCGCTGCCTTCTGTTTTAAGTGTGCCCATTTTGACACTTGGTTTCAGGGTCGGGAACTGGTATGAAGCTTTTTGTTTTTGTTTGTTTGACTCCGGGCCTTCTAAATCATATAGATCCCATGCTCTTACATGGTATTCATAAAACTTACCGGGCGCTACATTATCAATATATTTAGTATCCTTGATCTTTTCTGCAATCGATTTATCATTTTTATATACGCTATAGGATTCTGCATGAGGCAAAGCCTTCCACTTTACAAGCACTCTCTGGACTCCTCTTTTTGCAGCCATTTTTGGTCTCAATCCATCAGTGGAAAGTTTAATCTTTATATTTTCGTCTTTATTTTTAACCGTAACATTCATTCCACCGTTACCAGCATATTCTCCATTATTCCCATGACCATTACCAAAAGCTTTGATCATATATTTTCCAGGTATAATTCTATTCTCAAACGTGAATTTTCCCTTAGAGCCAGCAGTATACTCCTCCCAAAGAATATTATCGGCGGTATACAAAAATACTTTAGCCTCTTCTATCTTTTGCTGACCTTTCTCATTGATCAACTGACCATTAATCTTATAAATGCTGGGGGTTTTTTCTTTGGCAGGTGCAGATAGTGGCCCCTCAAGACCGTCGTCAGATAATGATGAAATTTCGTAAGTATACTGTGTTCCATAATCCAGGTCTTTATCAACATATGTGGTCTTTTTTGAGTTCGTAAGAGATTTTCCATCTCTGTATATATTGTATGATCCAGGACCATCTACAGGATCCCAGGTTATTGTGATGGAGTTCATATCATCAGTATATTTCTCTCCTAGCGCTAGTGTGATTTTTTCAGGTGGAGGATACTGTGCTTTGTCACATGCGGGGACAGATTGAGGTCCTTCAGATCCATGCTTATCAACAGCAGAAACGGTGAAACAATTTTCTGAGCCAGGATCTGTTTTGGCAGCATATGTTATGGTTTTTACAGAATCAATCAGTGTTCCATTTTGATAGATTTTATATTTAACGGCAAGTTCATGCTTAACCCACTTAAGCCCTACTACACTTTCCCCTGCTTCTGCCTTAATTTTCTTTACCTTTTTTATTTCCTGATGGGTTTTAATAGACTGTGAATTGGATTTGGGTCCTTCTTCCTGATGATGATCAGTAGAAACAACGCTATATGAGTAGTCTTCATTATATTTTAGCTTATAATCCGTATACTCTGTTTCACTAGTGGAATTGATTAGATCATCATCCCTGTAAATATTATAGCCTGAAGCGTTTTCTATAGGATCCCATGAAAGTGTAACAGTATTCTGTCTGGCTCTTGCTTTTATTGTTTTAGGTGATCCTAATAGAGCTTTACCATATTCAGTAAGAGATCTTGCACTTTTTTCACCATCGTTCTTGATAGCCACTACATTGTAACCAAAAGATTTACCTCCAGGTACTATTTCCTCATAATTTGGCTTAGTTGTTCTTTTTATCTCTTTATTGTTTTTGTAAATGATATATTCAGCTGCTGCATCCATTGGATCCCAAGTGATTATAATCTTATCTTGTTCAGATTTAACAGTAAGCTGTGGCGCATTTATACCTGGCAAAAAAGGGGTTAAGTTAGTTTTCGATGATGATCTTAAGTCGACCTCCATACTCAGCGCATAACCACCAGGGCCATACATGTTAAGCGTATATTTAGCAGGTGGAACCTTTCTAAGCTTAAATTTCCCATTCCCCTTTGCGCGTTCTGTTCTAAGTAAGAAAAGTTTCTTGTTATAGAGAGTAATGCGAGCATTTGGAACCTTTTGACCTGCATCATCTTTTATGACTCCTGTTATCTCATACGTTTGCCCTAAAACACTGCCGCTAGCTATCAACACTATAAGTGCAATATTTATAGCAGAAAATGAGCGCATTGCGCCCTGAATACCATTAGATATTTTATTTTTTAACACTTTTTATATATTCCTATTCCAAATCGAAGCATTTACCTCGGTTTTTGGACTCCGCTTTTAACTTATTTGCATCGATTAATACGACGCTTACCAAGTTAAATAACAGAATAATTAATTACAAGAATTAAGGAAAATATAAATATTATTTGTTTTTTATGTATTTGATGGTTCGATCGCCGCATACTTCTGCCAAAATCTGACTGATCTTGCCCATTCTTCAGATGAGTAAACAGCTTCCGTTCCACCTTCCAGATTTAGTTGGTTTCTCATCATAGTTACTGGCCCTATTGGCATGACATCCTCACCCTCAGGCAGGGCATTAATACTAATTAATTCCCAATCTGAATCTGTAGTGTTCTCATCATTCTCTGCCAAAACATCATGACGATATAAGATTAGACTGACAGAGCCAGCTTTCAACGGATTTCCGTTTAATGCGCGTACTTGTATATACGGTTCTTCTTCGGGCCTTCTTTTCACATGTTTTGCAATGAGCTTGATTTCATCAGTTATTTTTACATATGGGCAGAATACCTGTTCAACATAGTCATGGTCAAGCTTTACAATCCGAACCCCATCCCTGTATCCATCTTCAAACTCACTCCTATTCAATTTATCTTCAGCATGTTTCGCAAAAAACTCAAAGGATAACTCTTCAGAATAGGTTTTCCCTGATTTTTTAATCTGCCTTCTAACAAAATTATTTACTGCAACTTTCATTTGATAATTTATATAATAATAGTAATAACCTTGCAGTATGGATATAAAATCAAATAATTTGTAAATATGACGAATAATATTTTAATAGATCTGGTTGCAAATGAGTGGTATCTATTTATACTATTTTTTATCTCAATAATTATATTGATATCATTAAGCGAACTCTCATTGAGAAAAAAAATATGTTCGAACCATACAAATAGGATAATAATTCATATAACTGTTGGCATAGCAGTATCCTTAACCCCTCATATTTTCACTACTAGCTTACAACCAGGTCTATTAGCGTTGATTTTTTTTCTCATTAATCTAATAAGTTATAATAATAATATGCTAAATAGCTTTCACTCTATTGAAAGGATCTCCTATGGCACCATATACTTTCCACTTTCGTATTTATTGATCGCTATTCCATTTTGGGATTATCCGATCCATATCACAATATCATTCATGATCTTGTCAATAGCTGATCCAGTTGCAGCTATTGTTGGTAAAAATATATCTAAACCTGTTTCTTATACTATATTAGATGATCAAAAAACTGTACAGGGCTCAGCCACTATGTTTATATGCACCATGATAATTGTATTTATACTATCTAATTATTTTTTCCATGATTGGGATTTAGGTTTTAAGATAGTTGCAGCAGTATCTATCGGGCTAGCTGTGACAATAGCAGAAGCTCTTAGCTATAAGGGATCTGATAATCTCACTGTCCCCATTACAGCTTTTCTTTTCATCGAATTATTCAATCATATAAACAAAAATGGATTAATGACAGATAATTTTCTTTTTGTAGCATTAATTCTGTTTATCCTATTTATTTCATATAAAAAAAAGCAACTATCCATTAGTGGATATATTGGTGCAGTCATAATGGCCATACTCTTATATGGGTTTGGAGGAAGTAGCTATATATATCCTCTAGTAGTTTTTTTCCTTACCTCATCTATTTTATCTCATTTTGATAAAGAAAATATCAAAATAAAAAAAAGTAATAGAAATATTTCTCAGGTTTATGCTAATGGTGGAGTAGCATTATTTATATGCATAATAAATCATTTTTACTATCATGATCTAATGTACCCTTGTTTTTTAGCATCCGCTGCAGCTGCTAACTCAGATACTTGGGGAACAGAATTAGGAAAAATGTCAAATAAAAATCCAATAGATATTATCTCTGGGCATGAGATAGCACCTGGCACATCAGGAGGCATTACCCTAATCGGCACTATAGGATCTATTTTAGGGTCATTTGTAATTGGAATAGTAGGTCATTATTTTTATGTCAGTTTAAATCTACTATTATTAGTAATTATTTCAGGATTCCTGTCGTCTATAATCGATTCAATACTTGGGAGCACAGTTCAAGCTAGGTACATATCAGCAGATGGTTTCATTATCACAGAAAAATATAAAAAATTATTTTACTTATTCACAGGCTCAAATAAAATCAATAATGACATAGTAAATCTCTACTGCACTCTATCGGGACCATTTATTTTTTTATTATTATTTTCTTTTATATAAAAAAATAGAGCCTCAATAGAGACTCTATTTATCATATTTAATCTGATATATTCTGTATAGATCAGATAACTTTATATACCAGCAAACCAACCATCACAATAAGAGAAATGAAAATTAGAGCGACACCCATGTTTCCCTTTTTTATTTCCTCCCACTCATCAATTTCAGTTGATAGCCAATCAAAAACCTTTAGCGCTATTCCTACGCCAAACGCGAATCCTACCGCAGCAGTAATAGACCATCCTACAGCCCTTAGATATTGTAATAATGTTTCTTCTAAACCAAGACCAAGCATATTCCCTCCTTATGATGTTACTAGATCAATTTTTTGCATAAACTCCGATGAATCTAAAGTGCCAGCTGCAAGCTCTATCGCAATGTCTGAAGAACATGTTGCTTCAAAAACCATTGTCTCTCCTTTAGATGCTGGAACATTTACTCTTACGCTGATTTCTTTAGGCACATAAGCATTTGATAAGCCTAGGCTATTCTGATGAGATACAGCCTGACCAGCAGAAGCAAAGCCAACAAGCATAACCATTTCAAAGTTATTTCTATTACTTTCGAGTGTCAGAGAAAATAGGTTATTCCCAAAATCCATAGCTGAAGCATCGACAGACACTCTATAAGATGAGCAGACAGTCTTTATTTTCTTTTTAAATGCATAGTTCGCAAAGGCATAGTTCATCGCCAATATTGAGAGGCAACATATAAACGCTATAGATCTTTTGTTTATCAAAATATTTTTCCCAAAATGATGTTCAATTTTAATCTTTAGATATATTTTAACAAAAGGTTAAAATATAAATTTTCCGGATTTTATTACTGATTTTATCGGATTTGTAGAAAATTTGTAAGGTATCTGAATCGGGTTGTATATATCCCAAATGATTATATCCGCGTTCTTACCATTCTCAATTGAGCCACATTTGTCACTAATGTTTAGCAATTTTGCGGGGACATAGGTACTCGAATAGATTGCATCTAATATATCCATTTTCATAAAAATTGATGATACAGTAATAATAAATATCATAGACTGAATATTACAGCTACCAGGATTATAATCGGTGGCAATAGCAACCTCTATACCCGCCTCTTTTATTTTATGGTATGGAGCAAAATTTGAATGCCCTAAAAAAAATGTTGTGCCCGGTAACAGCACCGCCTTTGTTTTTGATTTAGCCATACTTTTTATATCACTAGCATCTATATTCATTAAGTGATCGGCAGAGACAACATTTAAATTACTAGCTAATTTTGATGCTCCCAGATTATTGAATTCATCCGCGTGGATTCTGGGAAGCAAACCATATTCTAACCCTTTATTTAAGATACGTTCTGATTGATCAAGATTAAAATATCCCTCCTCGCAAAATACATCATTAAAAACTGCAATCCCCTGGTCTGCGACTTCAGGTATTATAACATCACACAATAGATCCACATAAGACTCTGTATTATTTTTATATTCTAATGGAACTGCATGAGCGCCCATAAATGTAGGAATTATATCTATATCGTGATCACTATTTACTTCATGTAATACTTTAAGTGATTTTAGCTCTGACTCTAAATCTAAACCATATCCACTTTTTGCTTCTATTGTAGTTGTACCTAATTTCAAAAAATTATTCATCCTGGTTGTGACTCTATTAATTAGTTCGGTTTCAGATGAACTACGTACCCCATTTACACTAGTATTAATACCGCCGCCCTTATTAGCTATCTCTTCATAGGTATATCCTTTTGTTCTCATATCAAACTCACTTTCTCTTTCATCAAGAAAAACAGGGTGTGTATGGCAGTCTACAAATCCTGGGGTAACCAATTTATTCTCACAATCAAATACTTCATTGACATCGTCTAGCTGACTTCCTATATCAATTATTTTACCATCAGAAATAACAATTTCCATGTCCTCTAAAGAGACCACAGAATTATCTACAGAGCTATATGTAACTAGATTACCAATATTAATTAATTTTACTGCATTCATATTTAGCAATCTCGGCTCATAGGTATATCTATATCCCATTTATCCGCATTATTAATAGCATCATTATATCCCGCGTCAGCATGTCTTATAACTCCTATTCCTGGATCATTAGATAATACTCGAGATATGCGTTCTGCCATATCAGAGGTTCCATCTGCAACGATTACCTGTCCAGAATGAATTGAATAACCCATTCCAACACCACCTCCATGGTGTATCGAGACCCAAGATGCTCCACTGGCAGTATTAATGAGAGCATTTAACAGAGGCCAGTCAGCGACTGCATCTGAGCCATCCTTCATCGCTTCTGTCTCTCTGTTTGGAGAGGCAACAGACCCACAATCTAAGTGATCTCTGCCAATAACAATTGGCGCTGACAAGTGACCGGAGGCGACCATATCATTTAATTCTAAACCAAATTTTACCCTATCTTTGTAACCTAGCCAGCATATCCTTGAGGGAAGACCCTGGAACGACACTTTTTTATTGGCCATATTTATCCAATGACATAATGGTTTATCTTTTGAAAACATTTTCAACACAAGCTGATCTGTTTTATATATATCTTCCTCTTTCCCAGATAATGCTACCCATCTAAAAGGTCCTTTTCCTTCGCAAAAAAGAGGCCTAATATATTCTGGAACGAAACCTGGTATGTTAAACGCATTATTTATACCTGCATTTTTAGCCTGAGCTCTAATATTATTCCCGTAATCAAAAGCGATAGACCCTTTCCCCTGTAAATCCAGCATTCCCTGTACATGTTCGCCCATAGATCTAACACTCTCTTTTTTATATTTTATCGGGTCATTAGTTCTTAATAATATTGCCTCTTTTAGAGAAATATTATTTGGGATATAACCATCTAATTCATCGTGCGCCGATGTTTGGTCCGTAACCATATCAGGGATCATATTCCTCCCGACAAATTCTGGTATTATATCGGCCGCATTACCTAGTAAACCAATACTAAGTGGGGTTTTATCTTTTATCGCTTTTTTGGCCCATAAAATAGCCTCGTTTATATCTTCAGTAGATCTATCTAAATAGTTAGTGTCAATCCTACGTTTTATTCTATTATGATCTATTTCAACACATATTGCCACACCTCCAGCCATAGTCACGGCTAGTGGTTGGGCGCCACCCATACCACCGAGACCAGCCGTTAGTATCAGCTTCCCATTAAGACTATCCATATTCCAATGTATCTTAGCCGCTGAAATAAAAGTTTCATATGTACCCTGCAGAATACCTTGTGTCCCGATATAGATCCAACTTCCGGCTGTCATTTGGCCGTACATCATCAATCCTTTTGCCTCAAGATCATTAAAATGATCCCAATTTGCCCAGTTAGGAACAAGATTAGAGTTTGCTATTAATACTCTAGGAGAGTAAGTATGCGTTTTTAATACACCAACAGGTTTTCCAGATTGAATTATTAATGTTTCATCAGGCTTTAATCTTTTCAGTGTATTCAATATTGATTCAAAACACTCCCAGTTTCTTGCTGCCTTACCTTTTCCTCCATATACAATTAACTCATCAGGGTTCTCAGCTACATTTTGATCTAGGTTATGCTGTATCATGCGATATGCGGCTTCAATCTGCCAATTACTGCAGTTTAAATAGCTACCAGTTGGAGGTGTTACTTTTCTATGCATTTACAAAAACAGAATTTAATAGAAATATTTTCTTAATCTTCTCCAGTAATTAGGTTTTTCAACCATCGTATTATATGAAAAGATAGAAATATTATTAAACCTCATTCTTTTTAGTTTACTAATTTTTTTCCCTGCAGATCGCGGAGACTGATTATATGTAGAAATTCCAACAATAATTTTGTCATGATATTTTTTTGGAAGATTATCTTTAATCATATACATATTTTGAATAAAATCATTGTTGTCTGTAGCATAATTCATCGGGACTGCCCAATCAACATACCCTGCAGAAAGCCATAAATCCCACTCTTGGAAATAATTTAATTTTGCATTATAAATATTTGGTTTTACTGCTGCAGAGATAATACAATTAGGTAAGTTAATTTTTATCTTAGTATTAGCCATCTTTACAAAATCTGTTATTGCGTTCCTTTTAAAATCAGAAAATATTCTATTAAAATTGTGTTTAAAATAATTATCGTCATAATCATTCATTTCTGAAAAAAAAGAAAAGCCGACCTCATTATATCCATAGTCTAAACTATGATACCTTATATAATCGTAATGAATACCATCAATAGGATAATTACCAGATAATTCAGATATAACATTGATCAGATAATCTTTCACATCCGGATTTGTAGGGGCTAAAAAGAATCCCTCTCCATCAAGAAGTATATCTTTATCCTTGTTTAAATATGACCTGTTCAATATATATTTATCACCTTTTTCCTGATCTATCCACTCTGGCCTTTGAAAAAATAAATGATCATTTTGAGGCGGGTGTTTCTTTGATGACCACAAATAATATAAATTAATCCATGCATGAACTTTTATGTTCTTATTCTTGCATTTATTAATTAAATAAAAGAGCGGATCAAAATTAGGATCAACTAAAATGGATTTAGGAACAAATTCAGAATTATAAAAGGAATCACCTCTCCCTCTGACCTGAGCAAATATATGATTAAAACCATTATTTTCAGCAAACCCCAGAGCTTTATCTATCAAATCAGGATTAGCCATATGATCTCTAACTATCCACAAGGCCTTTACATTAGCCTCAGGACTAGAATGAATAATACTGCTAAAGAAAAATATAGATAAAAACTTTAAGATCACCATAATAGATATTATTAGGCTAGACTTAAAATTTATTTTTTAGGAAGCATCAGTCTCTTTTTCTTCAGAAGTAGAAACATCAACCATATCTACAAATTCTATAATGGATACGGGAGCTCTATCATTATCTCGATAACCTAATTTAACTATTCTTGTATAACCACCTGGTCTATCAACATATAATGGAGCAATTTCATCATATAAAATTTTAACAATATCTTTTTTTGGTAATTTTTTAATAATCATTCTTCTAGAATGCAGATCGTTTTTCTTTGCCAATGTAATCAGGGGCTCTATATATGTTCTGAGTTCTTTAGCTTTTGAATCAGTAGTTTTTATCCTCTTATGAGTAATCATTTGAGATGCTAAGTTCATGAGCAATGCTCTACGATTACCTACCTTTCTACCTAGCTTACGACCTTTTTTCTTATGTCGCATTCATCTATCCCTCTTCAGCCATAATTTTCCGTGTGTCCATACCAAAATGGAGTCCCATTGAACTTAATTTATCGACTAGCTCTGTTAAAGATTTTCTACCAAAATTTTTATACTTTAACATCTGATTTTCTTCTTTACTAACTAACTCATGAATATATTTAATACCAGCCGCTTGTAAGCAATTGAAACTTCTAACAGATAGTTCCATCTCATCGATTGCCTGATTCAATAAATTTCTGAGTGCAAGTGTTTCATCTGACACACCTTTAGAAATCTCAAGAATTTCAGGATTAGCAATAGCCTCTACGAACTTTAAATGCTCTCTAATATATGTCGCAGAATAGCTAATTGCATCTTCAGGATTAATAGATCCATCAGTCTGAACTTCCATAGTTAATATTTCAATAGGCTCTTTAGCACCAGGGACAGGCTTAACACTATAACTAACTTTAGTAACTGGATTAAAAATACTATCTATAGAAAGAGTGCCAAGTGTTAGATTAGGTAATTCATTTTCCTCAGATGGGACATATCCCTTACCTATGCCTATTCTAATCTCCATCTCTAGTTTACCACTTGAATTAACCTCAGTTATGTATTGCTCAGGATTTAATATCACAAACTGGTCACTAGCATTTTGAATATCCTGAGCAGTAACAATAGACTTTCCTTTAAATGAAAGATTTATTTTATCTGGATTGTTATCCATTAGATGAAATCTTACTTTTTTTAGATTCATTATAATATCAGCGACATCATTTTTCACTCCTTTCACAGAGGAAAATTCATGTTCTACACCTTCGATCTTAACATGTGTAACCGCTGCCCCCGGGATACTAGTCAATAATACCCTCCGCATTGCGTTACCTAATGTTATCCCATAGCCCCTATCTAAGGGCTGAATTATAAATTTACCATTAGTTTGTGTTAATGATTTTTTATCAGTTTTGACTTTTAGTTTAAACGACTTATCCATTAATAATTTATCCTTTTTTATTATAAAATTATTTAGAGTACAGTTCCACAACCAACTGTTCGTTAATTGTTAAGTTCATTTGATCTCTTTCAGGAATGCTATTAAAAACACCTAGCATTTTTGCTTTATCAAGATCAAGCCAAGGTAAATCAATATCACCTTTAATCATTCGTATAGAATTTAGAATAATATCCATCTTCTTACTTTTATCACGTACAGAGATTTCATCTCCAGGCTTAACTATAAATGATGGAATATTTACTAATCTACCATTTACCAAAAAATGTTTATGGTTTACCAATTGCCTAGCTGCTGGCCTAGTAGGAGCGAAACCTAATCTATAGACAACATTATCTAATCTGCTTTCTAGTAATTGCAACATATTTGTTCCAGTTTCACCCTTAAGTTTTTCCGCTTTTTTAAATGTGATTCTAAATTGCTTTTCTAATAACCCATACATGAATTTTATTTTTTGTTTTTCTTTTAATTGAGTCCCATAATTAGAAATCTTTGGTCTACGAGACTGGGCATGCTGCCCAGGGCCATATGGCTTCCGATTTAACAATCTATCATATTTAGGATTACCAAATATATTTTCACCAAATTTTCTTACTAATTTACCTCTTGATTGTCTTGTTTTTGCCATATTAGATATCCATGTGTGTTTTTGTTAGACGCGCCTTCTTTTTGGTGGACGACATCCGTTATGTGGCAATGGAGTGACATCCTTTATTGATGTTATTTGTAATCCTGATACTGCTAAAGCTCTAATCGCAGATTCTCTTCCTGCTCCTGGACCTTTTACCTCGACTGAAATACTAACTATACCCATAGCAAGGGCAGACTCAGCAACCTTTTGAGCAGTCAATGTTGCAGCATAAGCAGTACTCTTCCTAGAACCTTTAAAACCTGAAGACCCAGCTTTTTGCCAAACTAAAACATTACCAAGCTTATCCGAGATTGTAACATGCGTATTATTGAATGTTGATTTAATATGAGCAATCGCATTTGCGTCGACTACTTTCTTCTTTTTCTTCTGTTTCTTTTCAGCCAAAATTTTTCCTCATTTATTATTTTTATATAGCAGCTTTCTTACCGAGACCAATGGTACGCTTTTTCCCTTTACGCGTACGTGCATTTGTTTTTGTGCGTTGTCCATTAACAGGTAAACCTTTTCTATGTCTTAAGCCTCTATATGTTCCAACATCTTTTAATCTTTTAATATTCATAGCATTAAAAGAACGTAATTCACCTTCTACATTAATACCTAAAGCGCTGATAGTTTCTCTAATGGAAACAACTTGTTTTTCTGTAAGGTCTTGTACTCTTTTTTCAATATTTACTTTTGCTCTATTGCAGATCATAACTGCTGTCGATAAACCGATACCATGTATATAGCAAAGAGAATATGCAACTTTTTTATTTCTTGGAATGTCTACACCTACTATTCGTGCCATTATTTCTTATCCTTGCCTTTGTTTATGTTTCGGAATCTCACATATAACCATTACTTTTCCTTTACGCCTTATGATTTTACATTTCGAACACATTTTTTTTACTGATGCTCTTACTTTCATATCTACTTCTTTCTGTAAACAATCCTTGCTCTAGATAAATCATATGGACTCATCTCAAGAGTGACAACATCTCCAGGAAGAATTTTAATAAAATGCATCCTCATTTTACCACTCACATGAGCTAAAACTGTATGACTATCGCCACCTATCTCAACATCTACTCGAAACATAGCATTTGGTAAAGTTTCTTTTATGACACCATCAATAGTAATTGCTTTTTCTTTAGCCATTTTATCGGACCTCACTTAATATATGTGGACCATCTTCTTTTATTGCTATGGTATGCTCAAAATGTGCTGATACTTGTCCATCCATTGTAAAAATCGTCCAGCCATCTTTTGCAGTATAAACTTCTTTTGAGCCAAGGTTAATCATTGGCTCAATCGCAATACACATCCCTGCATGCAGCTTGTATCCCTGATTAGGATTTCCATAATTTGGAACTTGTGGTTCTTCATGCAATTTTTCACCAATACCATGGCCAACTAATTCTCTTACAACAGAGTATCCATAAGATTCCGCATGCGATTGAACAGCATGGCCTATATCCCCCACATAATTCCCTGGTTTAGCCTGCTCAATACCTTTATACAATGATTCTTTTGTAATCTGCATGAGATTATTTTTTTCATCAGTGATCTCACCAACTGCAAATGTTTTGGCATGGTCACCATAATATCCATTTAATTCAGCACCACAGTCTATACCTACAATTTGCCCTTCTCTCAAATATCCATCATAAGGAAGACCATGCACAACAGCATCATCAATAGATATACATAAAGTAGAGGGAAATCCCATATATCCTTTAAATGCTGGCCTAGCCCCACAAGAGACAATGTATTCTTCTGCTTTTTTATCCAAATCAATTAATGATACCCCAGCAATAACGTATTCTGATAACATTTCAATAGTATCTGCTACAATTTGGCAACTTTTACTTATCAAATTAATCTCACGCTCTGACCGAGTATATACCATTACATCCTTCTCCTACCACGAATTTTTCCTTTTGTTAAAAATCCATCATAGTGTCTCATCATTAAGTGTGATTCCAGTTGCTGTAGAGTATCTAATGCTACACCGACTATAATCAAGAGACTAGTACCACCAAAAAATGAAGCTAGATCATATTCGACATCCATTGTCTGCATTAGTATATAAGGGAATATCGCAACCATAGCCAAAGCCACAGATCCAGGAAGTGTTACCTTAGATAATATGTTATCTATGAATTCTGAGGTTTTTTTACCTGGTCTAACTCCTGGAATAAATCCTCCTTGTTGTTTCATTTGTGAGGAAACTTGTATAGGGTCAAAAGCTATCGCAGTGTAAAAATAGGTAAAAAATATTATCATTAAACCAAAAAATATCCAGTAAACAGGATGTTCAAATGAGAACCAACGCATAATACTTGTTGAAAATTCACTATCCACAAAAAAAGTTGACACTGTACTAGGAATAAACATAATTGATTGAGCAAAAATGATCGGCATAACTCCGGCAGTATTTACCCTTAGAGGGATATGAGTATTCTGCCCACCATAAACCTTCCTGCCTACAACTCTTTTAGCATATTGAACAGGTATTTTTCTTGTACCTTGCGTCAGAAGCACAACAAAACAGATAACCAAAAACATAATTCCCATTAGTACTAACTCAGAAATAAAAAGCTTTTCTCCCGCAATAACGGCACGTATTTCATTACCAATGACAAATGGTAGACTAGAAATAATACCAACCATAATAATCAGAGATATTCCATTGCCAATACCTCTTTCAGTTACTCGTTCTCCCATCCACATAAGTAAGATAGTTCCAGTAACCATACTAATTATAGCAGTAAAAACAAAGAGCGGCCCTGGATTTACTACGACCTGGAGTTCTTTTTCAAGAAAAACTGTAACCCCATATGACTGCATCGTAGCTATTAAAACAGTCCCATATCTAGTAATCTGTGTAATCTTTTTTCTACCTGCCTCACCCTCTTTTTGCAGTCTTTGAAAATATGGCAATACCGATCCCATCAGCTGAATAATAATAGAGGCTGAGATATAAGGCATTATACCAAGAGAGAATAAGGATGCTTTTTCAAAGGCTCCTCCAACAAACATATTAAACAGACCAAATAAAGTATCTTGCAACCTTTCAAACGCACCAGCTAAAGCATTAGCATCTACACCTGGTATTGGAATATGTGCACCAATTCTTACAACAATTAATATAGATAGTGTATATATGATCTTAGACCTTAATTCAGGGATACTGAAAATTGTTTTCACCTTATCTATCATAATATAGTTACTGTCCCACCTGCTTTTTCAATTTTGTTTTTTGCCGATGCACTAAATGCAGATGCTGTAACATTGAGTTTCTTATCAATATCACCTTCTCCTAATATTTTTACGGGTTTTAAAGAAGATCTAATCATACCATTTTCTTGTAATACAACTGGATCTATTTCAGAATTTTTCTCAATTCTATTCAAATCTGATATATTTACAATTTGAATTTCTTCTTTAAATATATTAGTAAAGCCCCTACGAGGTAGCCTACGTGCTAGCGGCATCTGCCCACCTTCAAACCAAGATCTTCTTTTATTTCCTGACCTTTGTCCGGCGCCTTTATGACCTCTTCCAGAAGTTTTTCCTAGGCCAGATCCATGACCGCGACCTATCCTTTTTTTATTTTTTATTGAACCTTTAGATGGTTTTAATGAATCTAGCTTCACGGGCTATATCTCTTCTACCTTAATAAGATAATCAATTTTTTTAATCATCCCTCTTATTTGTGGAGTATCAGATTTTTCTACGCATTGATTTATCTTTTTTAAGCCCAATGCGGATAATGTGAGTTTTGCTTTTGGCTGATAGCCTATAGCACTTTTTATTTGGGTAATCTTTAGCATATTATTTATTAATTAAAAACTTCTTTGATAGTGATTTCTCTTTTATTCGCAATAGTTACAGCATCTTTTAGATTTAACAACCCATTTAATGTAGCATATACTAAATTCATTGCATTTTTAGATCCATACCGTTTTGTAAGAATATTATGAACCCCTACCTGTTCCATTACTGCCCTAACTGGCCCGCCTGCTATAATTCCGGTACCTGGAGACGCCGGTTTTAACATTACCTTACTCGCTCCATGCTTTCCTATAATTTTGTGTGGGATAGTACCATTTATTACAGGAATCTTATACATACTTCTTTTAGCAATTTCTTTACCTTTTTGTATACACATTATTACTTCATTCGCCTTACCAAGACCGATTCCAATATGACCTTTCCCATCTCCAACTGCAACCAATGCAGAAAATCTAAATCTTTTTCCTCTAGAGGTCACTTTCGCAGTCCTATTTACTTTAATTACAGATTCTTCGATTAAGTCTAATTCTGACGGATTGATTATTGACAATTTATGCTCCTTTAAAATTCTAATCCTGCTTCACGGGCAGCATCTGCAAATGCTTTAACTCGACCATGAAAAGGATACCCGTTTCTATCAAATACTACTTTCGTTATCTTTTTTTTCTTTGCTATCTTTGCAAGACTTTTACCAACTATTGCTGATAAATCAGTTTTATTTTGAGAATCTTCTAGTTTTTTCTTTAGGTTTCTATCTCTGGATGAGCATGAAGCAAGGGTTTGTCCATCGAAATCGTTAATTATTTGCGATTCAAAATGTTTATTACTTCTGTATACAACTAATCTAGGATATTCTGGATGAAACCTTGAAGTAGCCTTACTTCTATTTCTTCTTCGTCTCTTACGTCTCAAATTATTATTATACAGTCCCATTATTATTCGCCTACAGTTTTTCCTTGTTTAATCTTGATATACTCATCTTTATATCTTATTCCTTTTCCTTTATACGGCTCAGGACTACGGAAAGACCTTATCTTTGATGAAACGGACCCGACAAGTTGTTTATCAATCCCTTCGATAGTTATAGTAGTACGATCTGCTGTAGCTTTTATACCCTCTGGCAAATCGAAGTATATATCATGAGAATATCCTATTTGCAATTTTAATCTATTTCCTTCCATATTTGCTTGATAACCAACACCTACTATTTCTAATTCTTTTTTGAAACCAGCAGATACACCAATGACCATATTATTTACAATCTGTCTAGTCGTTCCATGAAGCGACCTATTCAATGCACTATTATCGCCCCGTTCAAAAAGAATATTATCATCTTTGACTAAAGTCTTAATATTTGGATGCACTACCCAAGATTGTGAGCCTTTTTCTCCAGAAACATTAATCAAACTACCCTTTAATTCAATCTTAACACCATCAGGTATAGCTATTGGATTTTTTCCGATTCTAGACATAATCAAAATACCTCACACAATATTTCACCGCCCACTCCAAGTTTAGTAGCAGTCTTATTACTAACCACCCCTTTAGATGTGGATAGTATAGATATTCCTAGGCCATCAAGCACTCGAGGAATTTCGTTACTACCAACGTAAATACGCTGACCAGGACGACTAGAACGCACAATTTTTTCTATTACTGAGTTTCCGTTTAAATCATATTTTAAAAATATTCGAATAGTGACAAAATCATCATCTTTGATAAAGAAAAAATCTTTTATATACTTTTCTTCTTTAAGAATATATGCTATACGTTTTTTCATATTTGATGAAGGAACATCAACCCACCTTTTATTTGTGCTATATGCATTACGTATTCTAGTTAAAAAATCTGCTATAGGATCAGTCATCGACATAAAAAATTTCCCTTACCAACTTGCTTTTGTTATACCTGGAATTTCACCATTTAACGCCATTTCCCTGAATGATAGCCTCGATAGCATAAAGCGTTTTATTACCCCACGAGGTCTCCCTGTAATAAAGCACCTGTTTCTAATCCTGATAGCACTAGAAGATTTAGGAAGTTTATCTAGTTTATTCACCGCGGCATCTCTTTCTTCAATTGAAGTATTTGGATTGCTAATAATTGACTTTAATTCCGCTCTTTTCTTAGCATACTTTTGAACATTCCTTAATAATTTTTTCTCACGAATAATTTTTGACTTTTTTGCCATTATGCAGCCTCATCCATTTTTTCTTTTTTAGGTTTTTCTATTAAAGGAAGACCCATTTCTTTTAGTAACCAATATGCCTCATCATCACTATTTGCTGAAGTAGTTATTGTTACATTTAAGCCTCTAACAGAATCAATGTTATCATAATGAATCTCCGCAAATATAATTTGTTCCTTAATGCCGAAATTATAGTTTCCTCGACCATCAAATGATTTATGAGAAAGACCACGAAAGTCTCTACTTCTTGGTAAAGCAATACAGACTAATCTTTCAAAAAATTCATACATTTTTGTGGATCGGAGTGTTACTTTACATCCAACGGGATAACCTTTTCTAATCTTAAAATTTGATATATCTGCTCTAGATTTAGTTATGATTGGTTTTTGTCCAGAGATTGCGGTTAACTCTGCCATGGCACTTTCTAAACTTTTAGAGCTAGTTTTTGCATCCCCGATACCAATATTTAAGGAAATGGACAAGAGCTTCGGTACCTCCATGGCATTATCATATGAAAATCGAGATATCATATTTGGAACGACATCTTCCATATAGGACTTTTTCATATTAGAGACAAAAGAAACTTTATTATTTACAGCGGGTTTATTATCTGGGGTTTTCTTACTCATTATTGGACTTCTGTCTCTTCATTTGTTTTTTTAAATATTCTAACTTTGGAACCATCATCTAAAACTTTATAGCCTACCCTTGAAACTTCTCCCCCTTGTAAAATCATAACATTTGAGATATGTAATGAAGCTTCTTTTTCAACTATACCTCCATTCGGATTATCTTGAGATGGCCTCATCGATTTTTTAATAAAATTTACTCCCTCGATAATTATACGTTGTTTTTTAGGAGATACTAATAATATTTTACCTTCCATGCCCTTATGAGCACCGCTCATAACCCTAACAGTCATACCTTTTTTTAAAAACATTATTATAATACTTCCGGAGCTAATGATATTATACGCATATAGCCTGATTCACGTAGTTCCCTGCCAACTGGCCCGAATATTCGAGTGCCCCTAGGTTCTCCCTGGCTATTTAGTAATACGGCTGCATTCTCATCAAATCGAATAGAACTCCCATCTATTCTACCATATTCTTTTTTTGTCCTAACGACAACTGCTCGATGTACTTCTCCCTTATTAACCATTCCACCAGGGATAGCTTTTTTTACAGTTATAACGATTTGATCCCCAACACTAGCATATTTTCTACCGGAACCACCCAATACCTTAAAACAAAGAACTTCTTTTGCTCCTGTATTATCCGCTACTTTTAATCTTGTTTCTTGCTGTATCAATCTCTATCCCAATATTTTCGATTCTTGTATTATTTCACTTACCTGCCACCTTTTATTTTTGCTCATAGGCTTCGTAGATACAATTCTAACAATATCACCCTCTTTTGGTGAGACAGTCGAAACATGTGAAAGATATTTTTTATATTTTTTTACTCTTTTTTTGTAAACCGGGTGCGATGTAACTCTGGTTACTAATACACTAACAGTGCTATCCATTTTTGTTGATAGAACCTTACCAACTAAATTTTGTCGTCTTATATTCCTAGACATATTTAATTACCACTTTCCATTTCTATATTCAATTTTTTTTCATGAATAATTGTTTTTATTCTAGAAATTTTCTTTTTTACCTTTTTTATTTGAGACAAATCTTCAAGCTGTTGCATACTTTTTTGAAATCTTAAGTTTTGCAATGCTTCTTCATTCTCTTCAAGTTGAATAAGAAGATTAGATTTAGGAGATTCATTTATGCTGTTATCCGCCATTAAATCGCTCTCCTTTCTACCAACTTCGTTTTTATCGGTAACTTATGACCAGCATTTCTAAATGCCTCCTCAGCCATGGCTCTATCTACGCCTTCTATTTCAAATAATATTCTACCGGGTTTTACGCTAGCAACCCAATAATCTAAAGTCCCCTTACCTTTACCCATCCTAGTTTCTGCAGGCTTTGCGGTGACTGGTTTATCAGGAAATATTCTAATCCACATCTTACCTAATTTTCGAACAATTCTAGATATCACAATCCTTGATGCTTCAATCTGCCTAGCCGTGATCCATCCAGGTTCCATTGCTTTTAATCCATAAGTTCCAAATGCAACATGAGTTCCTCTGGTAGCCATACCGCGTCTATTTCCTCTATGGTGCCTTCTAAATTTTGTCTTTTTAGGTTCTAGCATATTATTTTATTAATTATTCAAGATTTACAAATCCAAACTTTTACACCAATAATACCATAGGCGGTTTGCGCCTCACTAAGAGCATAGTCTATATCTGCTCTAAGCGTGTGCAATGGGACACTACCATCTGAATATTTTTCACTTCTAGCAATTTCTACACCACCTAACCTACCAGCAATATTGATTCGAATCCCATTGGCTCCCATGCGCATTGTAGCTTGCATAGCTTTATTGATTACTCTTCTATATGAAATCTTCTTTTTCAGCTGTTGGCAAATATTTAGACCAACTAAAGCAGCATTTAATTCAGGCCTCTTGACTTCAGAAATATTAATCTGAGCATCTTTTTTATTGGTCAACTGCCTTAGTTCTTTTTTTAATTTATTTACTTCTTCACCACCACGTCCAATTACTATACCAGGCCTAGCCGTGTGAATAGTAACTGATACTTTCTTTGAAGTCCTATTTATTTCCACTTTAGATATTCCTGCATTTGGAAGCCTATAGGAAATATATTTTCGAATATTAACATCCTCTTCTAAAGATTCAGAAAAATTATTCTTTTCAGCAAACCATATCGAGTTCCAACGCTTGTTTACACTTAGTCTAAAACCTACTGGATGTGTTTTTTGTCCCAATCTTTATCCTTTATATTATTTCGCTGTTAAAACTATAGTTAAATGGCTAGTTGGCCTACGTAACCTTGATGCCCTACCCATTGAAGCAGCTCTAAACCTTTTCATAACTGGCCCCTGATTTACATAAGCTTCTTTTATCTCAAATGAATCAGGATCTAGCTCATTATTACCTTCAATCTGCATTAAGTTTGCGACAGCTGATCTAATGGTTTTTTCAATAACGACAGATGCTTTTTCTGGAGAAAAATGAAGAAAGTCTATCGCAACTCCAACTTTAAAACCACGTACTTTATCTAATGTTTTTCTTACTTTTCTTGCAGATTGTCTATTATATCTTAATGTGGCCTTGGCTTCCATTATATTATTTCCTATCACCCGAATGCATTCTAAATATTCTGGTTGGTGAAAATTCTCCTAGTTTATGGCCAACCATGTTTTCAGAAACAAAAACAGGTATAAACTTATTACCATTGTGAACTGCAAAAGTGTGTCCAACAAATTCTGGGACAATCATTGACCTTCTTGACCACGTTTTTATTACCGTTTTTTTACCACCATCATTTATTTTTTCTACCTTTGTAAGAAGTTTACTATCTACAAAAGGTCCTTTTTTTAATGATCTAGCCATTATTATTTACGTCTCTTTATTATCATTGAATTAGATTTTTTATTCTTTTTCCTCGTTTTATAGCCCTTCGTAGGCTTCCCCCAAGGAGTTACGGGATGACGACCACCTGAGCTTTTACCCTCACCTCCACCATGTGGATGATCAACAGGATTCATCACGACACCTCTAACGCTTGGTCTCCTACCCAACCACCTTGAACGACCAGCCTTGCCAGAAACTACTTGTTCATAGGTCCTATTGCCAATCTGTCCAATCGTAGCCATGCACTGGTCTGAGACCATTCTTATCTCGCCAGATGGAAGCTTCAATGTTGAAAGGCCACCATCATGCGCCATAATCTGTGCATACCCTCCGGCGGATCGAACCAATTGCCCTCCTCTGCCAGGATTAAGCTCAATATTATGAACAGATAAGCCTGTAGGAATATTAATTAATTTGAGCGCATTTCCTGTTTTTAAGGGTACCTTCTCACCAGATACAACACTGTCACCCACCTTAATACCTAATGGGGACAGAATATATCTTTTCTCTCCATCTTCATAGTGAATTAATGAAATATACGCAGAACGATTTGGATCATACTCAATAGTAGCCACCTTACCATTGACACCAAATTTATTTCTTTTGTAATCGATAATTCTATATCTACGCTTATGACCACCGCCTCTATGTCGCACTGTTATCCTGCCTGTATTATTTCGCCCACCTTTTTTTCGTAGAGCTACAGTTAATTTTTTTTCTGGTTTATGAGCTGTAAGATCTGCAAAATCTGATCTTGAGGCAAAACGACTACCAGGAGTGACCGGTTTTAAGCTACGTATTCCCAATTTAACTCTCTACCTCACCACTGACAAAATCAATAGAATAACCATCTTGTAAAGTTATTATTGTCTTTTTATAACCAGATCTCCGCCCTTGAGTTCTTATCGTCCTACCATTACTTTTTGTTGTCATTTGCTTTAATTTTCCATCAATATTCATCGTTGCAACCTTAGAAACAACAACATCAAACTTCTTTTCAATAGCATCTTTTATTTGAACTTTATTAGCACTTTTTTCAACAATAAAAGCATACTTATTCTCACGCTCTTGCATGATAGCCATTTTTTCAGTTAGAACTGGTTTAATTATTAATTTTTGATACATTTTTTATGCTAAAACCTCAATTAAATCTATTAAACCCTGCTTATCAGTAATTATTATTTCTGAGTCTAATAAATCATAGACACTAACATTTTTTACATCCTCAATGAATACATTTCTTACGTTTCTTGATGAGAGAACAAGATTTTCATGAAATGATGATACTAACATTGTAACTTTCTTATTTTCCAATTTTAATTCTTTTAACATTGATACAAACTCTGATGTTTTCTTCGTTTCTATATTAATTTTATCTAGAATCATAAATTCACCTTTGGAAAGCTTGTCTGAAAGAACTGATCTTCGAGCTAACTTTTTCATTTTTTTTGGCAACTTATGCTTATAACTATGAGGTTCAGGGCCAAAAACAACGCCACCACCTTTCCACAGAGGAGACCTAATTGTACCAGCCCTTGCTACTCCACGCCCCTTTTGTTTAAATGGCTTTTTACCACCACCTTTTACTGCAGATCTATTTTTTGAAGCATGGGTTCCTTGACGCAAATTTGTCATTTCAGCTAAAATTGCCTGCCTAATTACAGACCTATTTAATTCTACTTTGAAAATCTTTTCATCTGCATTTACCTTGTCTACAACATCACCTTTTATACTCTGTATATTAATTTTCATAAGTAACTACCTGGTAATGATAACGATGCCATTTGGTGCACCAGGAATACTCCCCTTGACTAACATTTTATTATTATTTTCATCAATTTTTATAATCTCAAGTGACTTTACACTTACTTTCTTATTACCATATCTACCCGGCATCTTTTTTCCAGGAAATACTCTAGAAGGATCTGAGGCAGCCCCAATAGAACCAACATGCCTATGTGTATCTCCCTGACCATGGGTCTTTCTTTGCTGACTAAACGAATACTTTTTTACTGTCCCAGAAAAGCCATGACCCTTAGATTTTCCGCTAACCGTAACGTAGTCACCCTCATTAAATAAGCTAACATTGAATACTTGCCCAGGCTTATATTCAAAATTTGGAACCTTATTAAATTCAGCTAGAATTCGCATTGGCGTTAAAGAATTTTTATTAAAATGGCCCTCCTGAGGCTTATTGACATGTTTTATATTCGCCTCATGAAAGCCTACTTGCACAGATTCGTATCCATCCTTCTCATTGGATTTAACCTGAGTAACCTGACAGGGACCAGCCTCAAGAACTGTAACAGGAATAGCACGACCATTAGAGTCAAACACTCTAGTCATACCAATCTTCTTTCCTATTAACCCTCTCATAAACAATTAAACCTTTATCTCAATATCAACGCCAGCTGGAAGATCTAACTTCATAAGTGACTCTACGGTTTTTGGAGTAGAGTTAATAATATCTACCATCCTTTTATGAATCTTAGTCTGAAATTGCTCTCTTGATTTTTTATCTACATGTGGAGAACGCAATACAGTATAAATAGAACGTTTTGTAGGTAATGGAATTGGCCCAGAGATGATAGCACCTGTTGATTTTGCCGTTTTTACTATTTTATCCGTAGACTTATCAAGGAGTATATGGTCGTATGCTCTTAAACTAATTCTTATAGATTGATTAGCCATAATACTTCTTACTCAACAATCTCAGTTACGACACCTGCGCCAACCGTATGGCCACCTTCTCGTATTGCAAAACGAAGTTCCTTGTCCATTGCTATTGATGTAATCAACACAACTTCAAATTCAACATTGTCTCCAGGCATAACCATCTCGGTACCCTCAGGCAGGGTTACAACACCCGTAACATCAGTAGTACGAAAATAAAACTGCGGCCTATAGCCATTAAAAAATGGAGTATGACGCCCACCTTCTTCTTTCTTTAAAATATATACGCTTGCCTTAAACTTAGTGTGAGGAGTTA
>CAJWMI010000010.1 GCA_913043185.1 uncultured Fidelibacterota bacterium
AGAGCTAGTCTAAATATCATTTTTATAAAAAATTTTGTAAATTAAAGAAGTTTAAAGGGAATCATTATGAAAAAAAGTATACCATGACATTGCTTGAGATCATGATCGTAATTTTTATTATCGGGATCATCGGAAGTGTGGTTGGCTACAATATGCGAGGAAGTCTTGATCAAGGCAAAGCTTTTAAAACAAAGGAGGCTGCGCGCAAGCTCTATGAAATCGTCCTTCTTCAAGAGGCAGATGACAGGCTAGTGTCGAAAGACTCTAAAGAGCCGTATAAGGAGATTTCAGATCTCGTAAAAGCTTCAGGGTTAATTCGACGCACGAAAGATATTATGGAAGATGGATGGGACAACCCGTTTGAATTTGAATATAATGATACAGATTATTTGATTGATTTAGTTGGTAGAAAGTATGGCTTCAAAATTATTGTGGATTTACGTGCTATCGAACATAAAAATAGCTCTGGCAAATATTACGGCTCAATTAATGTTGCTTTCAGTACTAATGCAGAAATGAAATATATATATTATCAACCTTCAGATTCATATATAAAGAAAAAATTTCCCAATGCTGATGGAGATTTTTATTCTTCGTTGAGAGAACCTAGGCCTCAAACTTACTTTAATGCAGAGTTGAGCTCCGAGGGGATGCATTTTATTTTCAATGATGCTAACGCCATTGAGGAAAATTTGCGTGAAGTTGCAAGGGATGTTATAGAGAATATTAATATTATGATTAAACGATATCCTTAATTAAATCGTTTTATTGGTTGGGGTTTATTATGTGGGTTGATTCAGGTGCGGCAGCATTATCTTTTGCGAGCATACTTATTAATTTGATTACATATATATTTTTTATCATTATTATCGGTTTATTTACTTACCAATACTTAAAAATTCGAAATAATAAGACAATGAGTAAAATGGTTGCTGGTGTTGGGATTTTTATAAGTGTGTCAATTTTTTCATTAAACTCATTAATGATTTATAATCATATAGATTTTGTTCAAGAGCAAATTGAAATTGTAAATAATTCAGAATACCAGATAGGTTCTTTTATGCCACATATTAGAGAAGATTGGATCAAAAATGGAAATAGAATTATTACTTGGAATATAGTTTATAGTATATTTTTTGGTGTATTACCATTTCGGCTATTTTATAAACAATATAGAAGAAGGAAATATTAGACGCTATTTAATCCTCATATACAACCATAGGTTGATACCAATTACCATCTAATTCGTTATCAACCCCTACGTGTACCAGATTACCAAAAGGCTGCCAACCACATTGTAGGGTAATTATTTGTAGATTTTTGATTAATTATTTAGTAATCATTATAAAAAATAGCTGAAATGAATATTTTTCAAAGAATAAACCACAATAAATTTGCAAACACATTATTAATTCTCGTTTTTATAATTATTTTATATTTGTTTTACACTAATGTGAAACCTGAAATAAGAAATCTTAACAGAAATACAATTGGAATTCTTGGTCACAGAGGAATGTCAAAATCCTATCATTACCCGGGGAACTCTTTACCATCAATATTGGAAGCATTAAGAATAGGGGCACTTGGATGTGAATTAGATATACAGTTAACAAAAGATGGATCTTTGGTAGCTTATCATCACAAAGATTTAGATCAATATACAAATTTTGAAGGTACTATTCGTGATTATAAAGCTGATGAACTTAAGAACTGTCTCTATAAGGGGAACTATGTAGAAAAAGTCTCTCTTGTTTTAGTTGACCAATTGTTTGGACTACTAGGAAAAAATAGTAAATATATATTTTCTTTTGATTGCAAATTTAACATAGATGACGAGAAAGATAGGATTGCTTATTATATTGAATTTATCGATGCAATAGAGATGTTAATAAATAAGCATTTATTGGATAATAGAATCTTTATTGAATCAGATCATGTTGATTTTCACCGTTTACTAAAGCTAAGAAAAATAAATGTACGCCAGTTTATCACTGGGAAGGGTGTAGAAAAAGGTCTCAGAATAGCATCTGAACTTGGACTTTTTGGCATTGGAGTAGGATCACGTATTTCAAAAAAAGAAGTGGAAAAAGCCCATAATTTGGGGGTTTATGTTATGACTTGGACCCCTACGAATGCGTTTTCTAATGCACAAGCTGTCAGGAAAAACCCCGATTATATTCAGACTGCATATTTAACTCATTTAGTAAAGTTTTTGGGAGAAAGAAAAGAATCAAAATGAAAAGTAACTGGATAAAATTTATCCAAGAATGCATCACCCAGATTCAGTTATGGTTATTTTTGGTGCTTCTACAATGGATATTTCGTGTAATCATGATTTTATGGTTTTATAAGAATATTTCTGCTACTACGATTTTTAATGATATTCTTTTGGCACTTTTTCATGGATTCAGATTCGATTCAAAAATTGCAAGCCTATTTCTTTTATTTCCTTTTATTTTTAATCTTATTCTGAGCTCTTTAAACAGATTTTCTATTATATTCAAGTTGAGGTTATTCTTTACAGGCCTTGGTATTGTACTTATACTTTTATCCTCAATAGCGACTTTACCATATTTTGAAGAGTTTAATAACCAATTTAACTTTTTTCTATTTGATCTTTTATATGATGATCAAGTAGCTGTCTTTAAAACTGTATTGTTTGAATATCATCTGATCATAAATATTATAGTTATAATAACCTTATCAATAATTGCATGGTACTCTTTAAAACAATTTCAATCTTACGCTTCTAGTTTTATCAATATTCAAATATTATCACCGAAAAGCATTATAATGAAGTTTTTCATTATTTTCTTTTTAATTATTGGGTTTACTGGTTCAATACGAGGCTCTTTCAAAAATAGGCCTGCTATACGAAAATGGTCCTATATAACGAGTGATAATTTCTTAAATAAAACAATAATGAATCCGTTAACACATTTGCAATATGCTATTAAAGACTTTAAAAAAATAAATAAAAAAACAGATATTACTCAATTTATAGGGGAGTTGTCTCCCAAAACAGCGGCTGAAAATTATTTTGATGTTACTAAAGATTCATCCTTATCAAGCTATCTTAGACATATAGTTCCAGATTCAGATAACAAAATGCCTAACCATATTTTCCTTGTAATCATGGAGAGTTATGATATGTGGCCTCTTCTTCCCGAATACAGATCTCTTGGTTTAGGAGAAAATTTGCAATACTTTGGTGAGAAAGGAATCTTTTTTAATCGGTTTTTGCCTTCAGGAGAAAGTACGATGGCTTCGGTTTCCGCTATTCTAACTGGCGCACCATATATCGGAATAAATATAAGCCGCATTGCTTCAGAGCGTGAACCATTACCCACATCTATTCCATTTATATTTGAAAAACTCGGATATAAAACACAACTATTTTACGGAGGATTTCTCTCTTGGCAAAATATTGGAAACTTGTTTGAAAGCCAAGGATTTGATAATGTATTTGGGTCCCCTGAAATAGAAAAAAATAATTCTGATATAATATGGGGTGTAGATGATGATTTATTATTTTCTTTTGTCGAAGAAAAAACATTAGCAGAAACAAAGTCATTCAATGTCATTTTGACTACTAGCTACCATCCACCTTATAATGTAGATGTTGAAAAATTTGGATTTCCTTTAAAAAATATTCCACCTGGATTAATATCAAAGTTTGATGGATCAATGACTATGAAACAGCTCGGACACATTTGGTATAGTGATTGGGCAATTGGTGAATTTGTAAAAAAAGTTGAAAAGCGATATCCTGAAAGTTTATTTATTTTTACTGGTGATCATTATGGACGGAGATTTATTAATTCTCATCCTACTCTTTATGAACGCTCTACTGTACCTTTGATAATCTATGGTAAAAATTTTATTACACCAGATTTAAATATAATTTCAACTCCAGGTAGCCATATTGATATAATTCCAACCATAATTTCTCTGATAGCTCCTAATCAGTTTGAATATCAGTCTTTTGGTAATCCACTACTTCAAAAAACAGGAGAAACTATGGTTGCATCTGGGAATAAAATTGGTTTTGGATATAGAAAAATAATTTTAGATAATTATATAATTGATGTTAATAATAAGTTTAATAATAATATAACTAACTCAGATGGAAAAGAGTCTCACTCAAATAAGGTATTAGAAATAATCAATAAACAAAAATTGCTTTTTGGTCTAACATGGTGGAGAATATTTAAAGGAAATATTCTTAAAAATTCATGATTAGAATATAGATTACTTGTCCTCAAACCAACTTAAAATAGAAAACGTTCAAAGTGGATCGACTATTTGAATTGTCGATAGAAAATATTTTTGATGATCCAGAATATTCATGATTTATTACACAGTAGCGGGGTTTAGTCATAGACGATTAAAGATGGGCTTTCCATTATTAGTACAAAGTAATAAAATAGGTGAAAATAGGGAAAGTTGACACGGATTTGGCGGAAACAAACCAAGTTCCAATCCTCTCTTAAGAAATTCTTCGACAAACATCGAGGGGTTTTTTTGTTTGCCATACGGATAGTAAGTTACGACAAGGTTTACATGAGCAGATTAAAACAAAATATCAAAACGATAATTTTCGGTACAGATACCAGAGTTGGAAAATTATTTGATGAAATATTAATTGTAGCGATCATACTGAGTATAATCACGGTCCTACTAGAAAGCGTTTCAGACTACCGTCAGCAATTTGGACAAATCTTATATTCAGCAGAGTGGGTTTTTACAATAATGTTCACATTAGAATATTTTCTAAGAATATATTGTGTCCGACTTCCATCAAGTTATGTATTTAGCTTCTATGGGGTTGTTGATTTATTATCAGTAGTTCCAACATACATAAGTGTTTTATTTCCAGGAGCGCAAGCTTTGTCTGTCATTAGAATATTAAGAGTATTAAGAATTTTTAGAGTATTAAAATTATTTCAATATATGGGCGAAGCTAAACATTTAGCGAAAGCATTAAAATCAAGTAAAAGAAAAATATTTATCTTTCTGTTTGTAGTAATGAATATTGTAATCGTTCTAGGCTCAATTATGTATTTAATTGAAGGTGAGACTGCTGGTTATACTAGTATTCCAAAAAGTATTTATTGGGCTATTGTTACTCTAACCACTGTCGGATATGGTGATATTGCTCCGCTTACACCAATCGGCCAAGCTATTTCTGCACTTATTATGCTAATTGGCTATAGTATAATTGCTGTGCCAACAGGTATTGTCACTACAGAGCTGACTTTTTCAAAAGTAGATTCTGAAAATAAAACAGTATGTGCCGTCTGCGATAAAGATGATTTAATAAAAAACTCATTATATTGTCGGCATTGCGGTGCAAAAATTGTTCAATAATAAACTTATTATAATCCTTGGTGTCTTGTTTTTGATACCACCTTTCCTTATTGCTAACAATTTTCAAATCTGGGATGATTCTATTGAAAAAACAGAAAAAGAAGCATTTAAAGTTGAAACCTTTTCTGAAGGTTTTGATATTCCTTGGGGAATGGCATTTTTACCAAACAAAGATCTAATCGTTAGTGATAGAAATGGGAGCCTTTGGCGGGTAGACTATAAATCTAAAACCAGAGCTCAGATAATTGGTGTGCCAGAAGTAAGATATAAAGGACAAGGTGGTTTACTTGACGTACAAGTGCATCCAGATTTTATTAATAATAATTTCATTTTCATTGGTTTTACCAGTTATTTAATAAAAAATAAAAACAAAACATTTACTTCCATTATTAGGGCCAAGCTTGAAAATAATAGTTTAACCGATCAAAAAATAATTTATAAGGCAGATAATATATATTATAGTAGGAATA
The DNA here is from genome assembly GCA_913043185.1 of uncultured Fidelibacterota bacterium. The sequence continues at coordinate 5,841 of CAJWMI010000010.1, forward strand.
CTGTTCACTATGGAACCCGAATAGTATTCGATAAAGAAGGATATTTATATTTTTCAATTGGAGATAGAGGAAAACGTGATCAAGCACAATTATTAAATTATCCAAATGGAAAGATACATAGGCTCCATGATGATGGATCTATTCCAAAAAATAATCCATTCATCCAAGAAAAAAATGCTATAAAATCGATTTGGACTTATGGAAATAGAAACCCTCAAGGATTAGCAATACACCCTATTTCATCAACTATTTTTGAAACTGAACATGGCCCCAGAGGAGGAGATGAGCTAAATATTTTAGCGTCTGGAAATAATTATGGTTGGCCTGAAATAACATATGGGAAAAATTATAGTGGGACCACAATAACAGAATACACTCACAAAAATGGTATGGAACAACCAGTAATCCATTGGACCCCATCGATCGCAGTTTGTGGTATCGATTTTTATGATGGTAAACTATTTAAAAACTGGGAAAATAATCTATTAGTCTCGTCTCTTAAATTTGAAAACCTATATAGACTCGAAATAAAGGATAACAAAGTAACCGAACAGGAAATAATTTATAGAGCTGGTAGTAGAATTAGGGATGTTCAAACTGGCCCAGAAGGGTTTATATATCTAGCACTAGAAGACCCCGGTAGAATTGTACGTTTTATTCCAATAAAAAATTAATCACTGCCAATATTCATCAATAAAGGAACTCCAATTATCTTTCATAACTTTGGGAACCGGAAAAGTATAACTATGTAATGAACATTTTACTTTACGGTCATTAGATATCTTTTTCATTTGACCACGAGTCACTAAATAAGATAAAACCTCAACCGCCTCATTCCCTTTTTTTAGTCTATTTGATTCACGCTTTGAACTCAACTTTATTTCTTCATTATCTAAAAAAAATGATAATGTTTGACCATCAGGGATAGCCAGTTGTTCATTACCATAGTATGAAACTCTGAGATATGGAACTTTTAAGGATGATATGACAATATCCATGTCAACTGAAATCTGTTCGTCTGGAATAAAAAACCCATTAGACTTCTGACGAATCATAAATGTACCAGTATAACGATTTTCTTTTTTTAATACACGGTAATCATTTTTTGCGTATTGTATCGGTTTATATTCAACTGGTTCTTTTTTTGAGAATGAAGCGCATGACATAAATAAAAAAAAGAATGTGGTAAATATTAATAGTTTTTTATTTGTAATAACCAATGATTGCTGCCAAAAGTGTTAAATCTTTACCCGATACTTAGTATATAAGTTAGTATTAATTAATTAGAAACTAAACGAGTTCATTCATTTCTTTATCACTTTTTAAATGAATAAAGATAATTATAATGTGGTAAACATTCTTCTAGTAAACTTTTATACTTGCTGGGAATTGTTTCTATAGATTCATTATATGGTTTAAATGAATCTGAGTTAATTACATTTTTATACCAATAAGGTGACCATACCCCATCTGTTTTTCTTGATCCCCGTGGCCAGCTAAGCATTTTTTTTGAAAAATTTATCTTAAAATATTTGCACATTATCCTTAAATATTTCTCCGGATTTTTAAGAATATCTTTTGCATCAAAAACAAAAGGATATTTCCCAGTTATGTTTTTTATTTTTTCAAATAAATTCACCTGTTGGAGATAACCTAAATCATTTATTCCATTTATTGGACTCTGCTTTGCATAACTTATGATTACATCTTTAGGATGACGAATTAATAAACAATTATTAAAGAATTTAACCCAAGCAATATTTTTACCATTTACAATATGATGCACCATGTGCTTTTGATAGCAAATTAATTTTTTCTCAGGAATCTTACCAATGATCATTGCTACAATATCTTCCCATTTTGTACTTTGAGCTTTTATCACATCTTCTCTTCCTGGATGATCAAAGCCAGTTTTATATAAATAATAAGCATAAAAAGGTTCATCAATTACAAAAGTGTCTTCTCGATTTTCAAAGGAACGCATCATGGCAGTAGAAATATTTCTTGGTCCTGACCACATAGCTATTCTTATTTTATTTTGAGAAGTCATCATTAAGATAAATTTTTTATATCATTTGCATACAGGTTTTGTAGTTCTTTTGTTAAATATCCTTTACTCATTATTCTACCATCAATTTCAATAACAGGTATGACCCCGGCAAAAGTGCCTGTAACAAATGCTTCATCTGCATTATATACATCTTGAATTAAAAAATTTTTTTCATACACAGTAATATTATTTTCTTTACACAAATTTATAATAGTACCTCTGGTAACTCCATTAAGACAGTATTCACCAGTAGAGGTCCAAATATCATTATTTACAACTATAAAAAAGTTCGTCGAATTACACGTTGATACAAACCCATGTGGGTCAAACATTAATCCTTCTTCCGCTCCTAAACTTTCGGCCTCAATACAAGCACTTATACAATTCATTTTACTTAATGAGTTAATCTTAGGGTCTTGCACTGCACTATCACGACGTGTTTGTACTGAAACAAGTCGTATACCTTTATCAATAACATCTTTATTTGGCCTTTTGTATTCAGGTATTATCACAATCGTGGGCGGGCTAATTGTAACCTTTGGGTGTTGATACGGAGTACTTTTTATCCCTCTCGATACTATTAATCTAATATGTGTATCTGATGTCATATTATTTTCTTTTAATGTTGACCAGATTGCATTAATTATTTCTTCTTTACTCAAATGTATTTCCATTGCAATAGATTTTGCCCCAGCAAATAATCGATCAATATGAGTTTCTAAATGAATTAATTTATTATTATGTAATCTTATCCCCTCCCATACTCCGTCACCTAATAAAAATCCACTGTCAAATACAGATATCTTTGCTTCTGAACGATGATAATACTCTCCATTAATATAAATTTTTATATTATCATTACGGCTGTCTTTAACATAATCATGGGTTGATGCCATTATAACTCCTTTTCAATATCTAATTTGTCGCAATCGTTCAAATAGTATAACTGAGACTGCAGCTGAAACATTAAGGGAGTTTATAGACCCCTGCATAGGAATACTTCCTAAAAAATCACAGTGCTCAAGAACTTTTTTTCTAATCCCTTTACCTTCACTGCCAACAATGATAACAATTTTACCTGAGTAATCAATATCATTCCATAGTTTTGAATCTAAACCATTTTCTATCCCGATAACCCAAAAATCATTTTTTTTCAAATCTTGGATTGTTCTACTAATGTTAGTTACCTCATACAAAGGAACCCCTACAAATGCACCCTGGCTAACATTAAGAACCGTGTCTGAAATTTTAAACGAATTGTGAAGTGGAAAAATAATTCCGTCTATCCCTGCACACTCTGAGGTTCTGATAATTTGACCTGCATTCTGTGGGTCTTCTATTTGATCAAGTATTAACAGGCATGAGTTTTGATTGGTAAAATTATTCTCCTGTATGTTTTTTACTAATGTTCCAGTAAATCTAACAACTATACCCTGAGTTCGATAACGTGCAAATCTTTCATTAAAATCACTTCTAGTTAATTGCTTAATTTTTCCACGAAATTTTTCATAGCTAATTATTTTTTTTAATTCAGTATTCTTATCTGCAGATATAAAAATATCAATTATATCAAAGGTTGACTTATTGAGCACTGGCAAACAATTATTGATACCATAAATCTGGTAGACTTTTTCTCTTATATTAAATTTTATTGACATTCAGCTTTAATAGTAAATTAGGAACCAATGATTACTGGATAAAACAATTATAGTTGTTTAATAAATGGTGTCTATTATATAATTTCTGTTCCTTTTGGGGCCCATAGCTCAATTGGTTAGAGCAGCGGACTCATAATCCGTTGGTTCGGGGTTCGAGTCCCTGTGGGCCCACATTGGATATCTTTAAATATAAAAAGGTTAATAATATGAAAAAGTTCTTTATTGCGCTCTTAACAATAGGATATGCATTTTCTATTAATGGTACCATCACATTCTATGATGGGACAACTTTAAAAGGCGAATTATCCTCTTCAGACACAAGATATGTTTTTATCATTCCTGATGGATTAGTAATGCCAGAGAAAATTCCGGTAGTAGATATTGAATTATTAAACTTAGACAATGGAATTGTATTAATTGAAGATGGTCTGGCACAACAAACTTATATGGATGGAAAATTCTCTCTTATTGAAAGAAAAGAATCAGAAGAAGTTTCTATGGCAGATAGTGAAGAAGAATATGAAGATTATAGTCTTGGAAATCTTGACTACTTTTCTATGGGTGCTTTTTATGGAACGCCTGTCTACTTTAGACCTTCTCTACAATCAGATGATGGTAAAAACCCAACATCATTGCCAAATCTAGGTTTTGGTTGGTCTCTACCATATTTCCCTATTGGCCCAGTAAATATGTCTATGGGGGGGCGACTTCTTACTCTAGGATTTGATAAGGATTTCGAAACAGAAGAACAACAAAAAAAAATTAAATCAATTACTCTAGCTGGAATATTGTTTACTGACCTACAACCAATTTTAAACTTTTTCGGGGAAAATATTCATCTCGGAATGGAAACAGGGCTCACATATTCATTGGGCTGGGATGAAGACTATGCAGGAGGAATTGGTGGTGTTGTTGGCGGAAATTTAGATTATTGGTTTGAAGAATTACCACTAGCTATTCGTTTTTTTGGAAATGGTTATATGATTCCTATGCCAACAGAAGGAATGACAGGATTTGGAAACATTGGCGCTTCTTTAATGCTCGTTTTAAAACGAGGTGAATAAATTAAATTCATACAAGACCTTTCAACTTAATGAAATATATTTTTCCTTATTTTTTTGGATTACTTCTCTCACAGACATTATATCAAGGCCCAATAAATTTTTCATATAGTGGCGCTGAAAATGGAGTTTTTTCATCAGCTATAGATGATACCACCAATATGGGTGGTGCTTTAAATATCACCATGAATGATTCAACCTCTTTTATGATGATGGGTATTTCACCGCAAGATGAAAATGTTTTTGATCTATTTGTAACAATTTTACAGGATACTACATTCCCTGTTCAACCTCGAACTTGGGAATGGAATGTAACTATTAGTGATCTTACCGATATCATAGTAAACCCTCTTAGCTTTCCAACATTATCTATTTTTATCCCTGGACTAGACTCTACATTTGCTAATCAGTGGCTTTCTTTTTTTACTGACACTACTAATATTGGAGATTCACTATCATTCGATTCTTTGTCTACTTCTTTTTTTGAAAATTTAATAGATGATATGTATATAGGTACCCAAGGAAATATTGAAATAACAGATGTAAATGAACAAGGAATATTCGGAAATTTTAGCTGCTCAATGTGGAAACCTCTATTTTCATTTATAAATATCACTAATGCAGAATTCAATTTTGAGCCTATTGATCTAGAAATTTTAAACACTGTGCCAAGTGTTACTATGCCAAATACAGTAACTCTTCATCAGGCTTTCCCAAACCCGTTTAATCCTTACTCAAAAATACCATATACTGTAGACACCGGGCAAAATATCACTATTTCCATTTTTGATATAAAGGGGAGGCAAATTCATAGTATGGTAAATAAATATCACAATCCGGGAGGTTACATTACAAAATTCTCGGCTCAGAATATACCTAGTGGAATTTACTTTGTCGTTCTCAAAAATATAGATGGTATTCAAACACAAAAAATAATCCTTACAAAATAATTAACGCGTATTAATGAGTGAAAAGAATAAACTGGTAACATTTGAAACCGTTAATGATCTAATGCTATTCAAATGGGAAGATGGTTTAGAATCATATATTAACCTGAAAGTTCTTAGAGAAAAATGTCCATGTGCAAACTGCGAAGGAGAAAAAGATGTTTTTGGTAATATTTATAAGAGCAGCACTAACCCGATGAATGAACAGAGTTTTTTATTAAATGGAATCCAACCAGTTGGATATTATGCACTGAGGCCATTCTGGAACGATGGGCATCACAGCGGTATTTATTCTTTTGAATTCTTGCGAACTTTATGCGAAAATCTAGTAGAAGATTAAATGAAAAGAGAGAGAAACATTAGAAGATTAAATATATTTAATTATATAATTATATTTATTATTTGTCTGATAATATCCTGTGGGGGGAAAATGTCAAAGGAGGTTACTCCATTTTATATAAAAATAAGTGGGCCAATGGCAGATAGAAAACAAGAGATCTCGGGAATGGACTGGTATGAAAATAACTTGTTCTTGCTCCCAGAAAACTTGAATGGTTATGTGTTTTTAATAAATAAATCTGATCTTGATTCAAGAATAAATAAAACTGATACCAGTGCTATAACTCCACAAAAAATAAAATTTAATACCCCTGATTATAAAAAAAATCTCCCTGGTTTTGATTCATTTGAAGCGATTGCCTTTAGAGGTTATGAGGTCTACATATCCATTGAGATCAGATTTAAAGATGATATGGGCTGCGTACTTGCAAGAGGCCATATAGATGAAAAAACTCTCGAAATTACAATCCCTGAACAAACACTTATCCCATTTGAGGTCCCTACTTTTGTAGATAATATGTCTTATGAATCTCTGGTTATTAAAAAGAATAGAGTGTACGCATTATTTGAAGCAAATGGTGACAGTCTAATAGAGAATCCATATGTTTTATCAGTAAATGTATCTGGCAAGAATATAAAAAAACATCCAACCAGCTCTATAAATTATAGAATTGCTGATGCTACTAGAATCGATCAATATAATCGTTTCTGGGCAATTAATTATCATTACCCGGGGGATAAAAAAACACTGAAACCTAGCAAAGATTTAATGATATCTAAATATGGTGAAGGACCTACACACAGTAAATCAGAGCGAGTAGAAAGACTTGTAGAATATAAGATAAATAAAAATAGAGTTATTCTAACAAGTAATCCACATATAGAACTTGAGCTTGAAGGTGAAAAAACTTCTAGAAAATGGGAAGCTCTAGCTAGATATGGGAATAAAGGATTTCTTATTGCCACTGATAAATATCCTACCACTATCCTAGCATATGTCCCACTAGATTAAATTTGAAAATATTAAATCTTCTTCTTTTAATAAGCGTTTTATTCATAACGACCTTATTTCCAAATAGTAATGACCAATATGTTTTACTTATATCGTTTGATGGGTTTCGACCTGATTACGTAGACTGGTATAATACCCCAAACCTTGATAAAATAAAATCTAACGGAGTAATGGCTAAAAAATTAAAACCAGTATTCCCAACAAAAACATTTCCAAACCATTATAGTATCGCCACAGGAATGTATGTTGAAAATCATGGACTTATTGGTAACCAGTTTTTTGACAAAAAACTGAATGAGTTTTATCAAATAAAAGACCGAAAAAAAGTGGAAGATGAAAGGTTTTATGGTGGTGAACCAATTTGGTCCACTGCCGAAAAACAAGGATTAAAAACTGCTTCTTATTTTTGGGTTGGTTCAGAAGCTCAGGCTGGCGGGCATTACCCATCAATATGGAAAAAGTATGACCAAAAACAATCTTTTGATGCACGGATTGATTCAGTAACTAAGTGGTTTAATATGCCTATAGAAAATCGCCCTAGGTTAGTTATGCTATATTTTCATGAGCCAGATAATACCGGACAAAAATATGGCCCTAGAAGTAACGAAAATAAACGAATGGTAGAGTTGGTTGATAAAACTATTGGTAATATAATTAATAAACTGAAAACCTTAAATATTTATCAGAAATTAAATGTTATAATAGTTAGTGATCATGGAATGACAGAGATTGATAAAACAAAAAAAATAGTGCTGAGTAAATATATTGATACAAAAAAAATTAAATTGGAAGAATCAGGACCATATACATTATTATATAGTGATGATACTAATGAAATGGAGAAATCTTACTTAAAATTAAAGCAGCTACCCAATATTGATGTATATAAAAAAGAAGATATACCTGAAAAATGGCATTTTAAAAAGCACTACCGGATAAAAGAAATATTGGTCGTGGCAAAAGAAGGATGGACAATCCTTAGAGATAATATTGAAGGTGGTTATTATTTTTATTCTAAAGCTGCACATGGTTATGATAATGATTTACAAAGTATGCAGGCGATATTTTTTGCACAAGGTCCTGCATTTAAAAAAAATTATACTGTTATTAGTATAAATAATATTGATATTTATCCTCTAATTGCAAATATACTGAATATTGAACCTTATCCTGGAATAGATGGCAAACTGGAGAATGTAATTAGTCTCTTATCAGACTAATTAATATTATTCTTATCTAGATTTACCCTGATTCGCAACTGATTTAATTTTATCAGATATTTTTTCTTGATCACCTAAATAATAATGTTTTATAGGAATTAGGTCTTGATCCAATTCATAAACCAAAGGAATACCTGTGGGGATATTTAATCCAATAATATCTTCATTAGAAACTTTATCTAAATATTTCACCAGGGCTCTTAATGAGTTTCCGTGTGCTACAATCATTATATGTTTCCCTGATTTTACTTTAGGACTAATTGTTTTTTTCCAATATGGTAAAAATCTTGATACCGTATCCTTTAAACATTCTGAGGAAGGAAGTTCTTTATTACTCAAAGTATTATATTTTTCATCAAACCTAGGATGACGGTCATCATCCCAATCAAGCTGAGGAGGTCTAACATCATAGCTCCTACGCCAAGTCAATACTTGCTTATCTCCATATTTTTTAGCTGTTTCTGATTTATTCAATCCCTGTAAGGCTCCATAATGACGTTCATTAAGCCTCCAACTAAAAATCGTTTCAATATTATTTTTATTCATCTGTTTTATACAAATATTCATAGTATTAATAGCCCTTTTTAAAACCGATGTATAAACCATATCAATTTTTATATTTTCCTTAAGTAATAGTAGCCCACTATCTTTAGCTTCCTGCTCTCCTTTCGTGGTAAGACCAACATCAGTCCATCCTGTAAATTTATTTTCCAAGTTCCACTTACTTTCTCCATGCCGGAGTAAAATTAGTTTCATTATTATACCTTTATATAATGTTTATATTTAAAATACTATTTTTGATTTTTCTTTTCTTCATCCTTTGATGATGAAAATAAAGTTTCTATATCAATGCCAACACCTAATCCCATACTAAACCATCCAGTAAAAATTTCTTCATTAGGTAGTCCATATAATTTCCCATATGAATGAATAAAAAATGGAATTCGATTAAAATGATAGTCCAGCTCTAAACCTGTGCATATTCCAAACCCACTGTGGTATGAACCGATTTCAACCAAAACAGATTTTCCAAAATTTTCACCACCGAATTTCAACAGATTATCGAGAACTATATTTGTACCAATAAATAATGCGTCACCTTCAATATTTGGATCATTAATATCTTTTGGATCAAATGCATATTTTAGATACTCTAATACAATGTTAAAACCTATCGAACCAATGCTTAAAGAAAATGGTGTCCTAATCGTAAAACCATTAAAAGTCTCTGGAGGTAAATAAAATTCAGAAATTATTGTATCCACAATTACAGGATTGTCGATAGTGAAAACAATATTTGATTTCGTAGCAATCTCTTTAACTAAATTAAAAACTAATGCTTCTTCATCTAATTTATCTTTATACGGTTTTAATAGATTAGGGTTCATATCCCCGACATTTGCACCAAATGATATACCAAGACTTCCCCACCCAGTAATGTTATCATCATTTATTTCATTAAAGGCCATTATAGATTGAGCATATACGCCTAAATAATATCGACTAGGTAAAAAATGGTATCCAAAAGATCCACTAAGTGATAATCCATATCCTGAAGCGAGCATACCTCCTCCAAATCTTAAAGCTGCTTCGACATTTTGTGGTATCCAATTTAAATTATAATTCAAATTATATTGTGCTGCTGCAAAAGCACCAACACCGTTAATAAAAAAACCAGTTGAGTCTTTTATTGGTATATTATAAGAGACTACCTCCATACCCAGGCTATACTTTTTCCCTTTAATTAGCATATTGCCTCTTGGTGCAAAGAAAAAACCATAAGATGGATAAATTGGATCTGAACCAAGTGAAGCTTCTCTGATTAAGGGTAATCCATACCAAGCGCTAGCAAGCACAGGGCTGATATAAGTAATTGTAGTATCTTTTTCTATTTTAATATCTTCAACTATCATAATAGTATCAGGCTTCCATTCAAAACTATATGAATATTTATCGGGGTATGATAGTTGTAATATTCTGCTCTCAATCTCGCGACCATCACTATCTAACACGGTTTTCACTGTTTCTTCTTTCTCTAAAGAAACATCAAATTTGACAATCTGCTCAAGCTTATCATTAGAATTTTTATAGTGTATCTCTCTTAACCATTCTCCATTTTCCATAAATAAGAGATGTCTCCCTACTAGTGAACTGTCTGATCTAAAATATGAAGACTGTATTGTCTCCATAGATAATATGGAATCTGATCGCTGTTTATAATGAAACCTATAAAAATAGTACCTAATACCAAACTCATCATAAATATCAAAACGTAACGGCCTCCCATCTTTTTTACTTTTTACCTTAGCCCTCCACCCAGGCTTAACTTCACTTAGTTTATGGGAGAATAATAAGCTATCTAATCTTGTAATTTCACCATATTGATGAAATTTTATACTATACTCAGAGCGTGTGCCTTTACGATTCCATACCAAGTGCCATGAATCAATTTTTTTACCATTATTATCAAATTTTGCAACAGATTTTAATTTTCCCTTTTTATTTTTTTTTGCCTCATAGTACGGGGTAGAAATAAAAAAATCACGACTATTTTGACCATCTAATTGTCTTCGATAAGGGTTCCAATAACTATAGTATTTTATTTTATTAACTAATTTTTTTTTAGATCCAGTTTTCTTGGTTTCCGTTTGAGCTATAATAATATTATATAAGGAACTACTAAAAAGGACTATGATTAGTCCATAAAAATATTTCTTTATTATGCTATACCCCAGCTAATTAACATAATTAATAGAAAAAACAGACTAAAACCAATCCAACTTCCGGCTGTTATACTACGCTGAAATGCTAGTACATCTTGATCAAGATTTTGATAGTTTAGAACAATTTCTTGTTCTTTCCCCTCTTCAACATAGACATCTAAAATCCCCATTCTTAATATATTATCCATCATTTTTTCTTTTGGTGATCTTGGAGCAGGAATAAGAGCTGGGTCAGTCGGGAAATACCCTACCTGATGCCAACCAGGAAGCACATCAACAGCATATTCTAAAGGTGATTTTCCGACAAGTTGATTGTCTACGTAAATAGGCAAATCTTCAGTATCACATAATATTCTAATACTTGAGCGTTCTCTAGCATCCTTCCATGTCTTAGGATGACGCCATCTATCTTTCATTATATCAAAAGTATCCGGTAATTCTTCAACAATAAATGATTGTACTAATTCTCCTTCCTCTTTATCTAATTGTTTTTCTTCTGTTAAATAATTAAGTATGACCAATAAATTTTTTCCTTTTGAATGGCGTATAAGTTGATAAGAATCAAGCACGCGAGCAGTATTAAAAATAATTTGTACTGATTCATCTGTATCTACTGTTTCAACAGAAATAAGAGGATATTTATATTTTTTACTAAATATATCCTTAGAACTCATAGATACATTAAACAAACTAAGCGTAAAATAATTATTTCTATCTATCCATCCAGACACATCATCTCTGTCAATTATTTCATCAAAAATAAATGTGCTCTCAACCTTATCAGATTCAGATATTATATCAGCATGAACGATTTTTGACTGACCTTGACCAATTAGAAAGGATAAGAAAAAAAACCACTGGATCAATCTAAATAATTGTTTTATAAAAAAAACAAGGCGTGGCATTATTAACCAGGTTTTTCCGTTTTATTCAAAAATTTAAATGTGACTTTTTGTGTTCTACCTTTTGTAATGTAGACATCTCTATAGTCTGGTGTAGGTATGCCTGATTTGTTAAACTTTTTTGCTCCGGGTACATCAATTCTGATTCTATGCCATCCCGATGAAACCGGAATCCTTTTAGATAAAGGTGTTTTTCCAACCTTTCTCCCATCAAGATAAACATATACATTGGATAGGTCACACCCAATTTTTAAATATGTTTTCCTTTTTTCCAGGTTAGGTTCTATAGCATATGCTGCTAAATCTTCAGTACTCTTTTTATTTATGTATTTTTGTTGAACTTTTACATTAGAAACGGAAGATTTATTTAAAGCTTGCTGATTTTTTCTTTCATCAGCTTTTTTCTTTCTTTTTGCAATATCATTTTTTAATGCTGAAAGATTTTTATTAGGCTCATTATACACTATTTTATTTTTAGGCTTCTTTTCTTCTTTTTTTATAACAGGCAGCTCCTTTTTAACCACAGTATTCTTTTTATCATTTTTCTTTGTTTCTGTCTTACTTGGCAGGGAAGGTCCATATATACTTGTAACTTCTGGTTTGTTTTTTTGAGTTCCAGACCAATGCTTTTCCCATATGTCTGTGCTGGCTGTTTTTTCTTTTTTACTGTTATCTTGTTTGTCTTCAGTACTGTACCAATTATTATACCACACAAAATATTTTTCTGGGCCGTATTTTTCACGAGCATCTATAAAAGATTCATAAAATGGTTTTTCTCTTGAATCCTGATTGGATAATGAAAATATCTTATTCTTATTTTTATCTTCTGAACTTTTTATATCCGCAATACTTCCACCATCTAACTTATTCCAAATGTGAATTAAAAATACTCGATTCGATTGAGAATGAAATATTTCAAAATCTGATATGAAATGTTCTATTAGAAATCCTATTTGAACAGATTCCTGATTCTGAATGCCTTCAATTTCTAATAGGGGTGGTTTCGCTTTAAGATTTTCTAAGACATTTTCTGCAAATACTGATTCATTTAACGTTAAATAGAACCAATTCTCTTGTCCAACCCAAGCAGCAATATTATTTACTTCAGGAACATTACTGACAACAACTCTAATAAGAATGCCATTGGTTTTTTCATGATATGTGACAAGCTGAACTTGATGTGCATTCATATTTCCTAGCAGGGTTGAAAAAATCAGAATGATCAACCAATTCCTCATTCTATATCCCCACTAAGTTTATTTTGTAATCTCATTATTTCCTTTAGTTCCTCACCAGGATTTTGTCCGGACAATTCTTTGCTTTGTATGATATCACGAAGCTTATTTATCTTATTCTTTATCGGTACTGATTTTAAGGTTCTAAGACAGTCAATAACAATTTGTTCAGATGATACACTATTTTTATCATCAATTAATAATTTTGACAATAGCTCCCTCTCTATTTTATCTGGAAAATATTCTATGAGTTTTGATGTTTCTATAAGTTCATCCTCCATTATTTTACTTACAATCTTTATAAGTAAACTGTGAGAAAAAATATCTGCACGAATTAATTTTTTTAGCTCTTTTCTGTCTTCTATATTTGAATGAATCAAGATTTTTATAAGTTCTAGTTCCGCTCTATGAACTTTGGATGTGAACTCAATCTTATGAGTATTGTCACTAATAACTTGCTCATTTTTATAAATCTTTTTTGAATTTATTATTTCTAATAGTTCCATTTCTTTAATCTTAAATCTTTCTGATAAATCTTTAATTAATTCATTTTTTATTACCGCATCTTTTATTTCATTTATATTTGATAAAATATCATGTAAATAGTCTCTTCGATCAGTACCTTTTAATTCAGTAGCATTATGAAGGTTGATATGAAAATCAAGAAATTCTCTAGGATGATCGATTGCTAATTGTATTTCCTCAGAACCACTCTTTAATAACCAATCATCAGGATCCAAATTATCTGGTGGCTGAACAACATGCGCTTCCATACCAGCTTGGTATATAATAAATCCAGCGCGCACAGCAGCATTACCGCCTGCAGAATCTCCATCATAAAGCAATATCACTTTATTAACTAATTTGGATAACATATTTGCATGGTTTCGCGTTAATGAGGTCCCTGATATTGAAACAACAGATTTTATACCAGCTTGGTATAATTGTAAAAGATCCATATAGCCTTCAACAAGAACTATATAGCCAGATCTTCGGATATCCTCTTTAGTAACATGCAATCCATATAATGTATTACTTTTCTGATATAATGCTGTCTCAGGTGAGTTTAAATACTTCGCAACGTCATTGTCTTCAAAATCTCTACCACCAAAGGCAATGACTTTCCCCGATTGATGAAAAATAGGGAACATTATTCGTGATCTGAAACGATCAAAAATTCCTTTATCAGAACGAATAAGTAGACCTGATTTCATTAAATCATTTTCAGGGCCATCTGTTTTGATTTTCTTATATAGATTGTTCCAACTTTTAATTGCAAATCCGATACGGAATTTTTTAATCGTTTCTTCATTTAAATTCCGATCATGCAGGTATTGCATAGGTTTTTCACCTGACTCGGAAAATAGATTATTTTGATATAACATTGCTGCTTTTTCATGTAGATCATATAAAAAAGAATACTCACTGGAATTAGAACTTTTTTGAGTTGTATCAATAATTACATTATATTTATCGGCTAATGATTTGACTGCTTCATAAAAATTTAATTTTTGAAATTCCATTAAAAATGTAAAAACATTGCCCCCGTTTCCGCATCCGAAACAATGATATATCTGTTTAGATGGCGACACACTAAAAGAAGGTGTTTTTTCATCATGGAATGGGCAAACACCAAAATAGTTAACTCCCTTTCTTTTCAGTTTTACCTCTTGGGAGATAATATCTACTATATCAGCTTGATCTCTAATTCTATCAATTGTATTCTGTGGAATTTTAGGCATTATGGCTGCACTAAATCTTTAATAAAATTTTCACTATAATTTATAGGATCTTCCCAACCAAAAAAACTAACTATACTACTACGAAAATTGGTTGTGGTATGAAGAATTCTTGAATTTTGTTCTATTATATTCGTCCATTTATCTAAAGGTAAAATAATTAGTAACCAAACAAAAACTGTTATAATACAAAAACCTTTAAGTATCCCGAATAAAAACCCCAATAAGCTATTTATCCAAATATTTTCTTTTGAAAGAAGAGCAATTTGAAATAGTCTTGTTATTAACCTACTAGATATTAGTACAACTGTAAAAATACTACTAAACCCGATAAAAACAGCTAACCACGGTTCTAAATCTATTTTATCTAGTATCAGATTAGAAATATTTACTGTCTGGCTGATTGCTACTAATATTGATATTACCAAACCGATCAATCTACCTAATTCGTCTACTAATCCTCTAGTAAAACCAATCGTACCATTAAGTAGAATATATAAAAAAGCAAGTCCATCTAGAAACCAACTCATTTATTGTAATAGTTCTTTAACTAACCTATTAGCAATTCCTCCATCTACTTTCCCATTGCTTTTTTGCATAACAACAGACATAACTTTCCCCATATCAGAAAGATTATTTGCTGAAGTTTGAGCAATAACTTCTTTAACTAATTTAAGAGTTTGTTCTTCAGAAAATATTTCTGGAATGTATTCTTTCAGAATATTTAATTCTAACGTTTCTTTTTCAGCCAGATCTAATCTTCCAGCTTTCTGATAAGTATCAGCAGCTTCTTTGAGTTGTTTTACGAATCTTTTAATTACACTAAAATATTCTTCTTTATTTAAACTGTCTTTTTTTTCAATCTGTTTTTCTTTAAGTGATGATAATAGTGTTCTAAGTATGTTAGTTCTAATCTTATCACCAGACTTCATAGCAATATACATATCTTGTTTTATTTGATCTGTTAAATCCATCGCAATTAATTTTTTTGATCTATTCTTTTCATAGATAAAAGTAATAAATCTTTATTGGTCTCAAAACCGATAAAGCGTCTCCCTCTTTTCTTAGCGCATACACCCACATCACCATTACGCATAAAAGGATCCAATATCCAATTTAGTTTAAAACTACTTGCCTCTAATATTTTGGCATATAATCTATCTGACAAACGAGCACCCTGACTATTGACTGCAGGAATATCAAACCAAAAATTATTTTGGGATTTTTCATCCCTGTCATCGATAAGGCTTCCTCTTTCAGATTTTAAACTAGCAGCATGGTTATTAAACAAAAAGTCTTCGTTTTTTGTTACAAACCAGATATCACCTGATTGATTTTTCCATGTTGGAGTTTGTGATTTATCTCTCGCTGATCTATTATACCAAGTAATACGATTTTGTATAATAAATTCATTACTTAGTAATCCATAATACATACTAGAATAATGCCAATCACAAATCAGATAAATACCTCCAGTATTTTTTAAAATTCTGTGAGCTTCTGATAGCCAATTTTGATTCCACTCATAATATTCTTTCAGTGTCATCTGAGAACCACGATTGTCTATATCTACCCATGGTTTTCTAGGTGGCTCTGTAATAATTAAATCTATACATCTGTCTGGTAATTTTTTTAAACCTTTTGAACCTTCCGAAAAAAAAAGACCTTCCTTCATTTCTTCAGCATTCATAGAAATATCTTCTATGGTTTGAATAGCTGGTAAATAACGATTTAAATCATTTATTGTTAATCCGGGTGAATTCCCTAATGGATTGTCAAATATAGGTTCAAAAGACTTCGTCTCAGATTCAGACATGTATAAATTTAAATAATTATTATTTAACGAAGCATTAAGATAGTTAGATTTTAAACTAGTCAATTATCATTGATTGTGAATCTTTTTTGTTTGTACAGAAAAATTTAGATTCCAGACGATGTACAAAATAATTTTATTTATTTGGCTACTTTTTGAATTTTTGATTTCTCAAACAATCATAGGGCCTGGATTAACCAGAATAAATCTATTTGATTATTTAAAAACATACTACAAAACAAGTACAACACTTGGTTACAATCAGGCAAGAGATGTAATGTATTCAATTATTGATTTAGAGGATGATAATACTTTAAAAGGAATTTATACTAACTACACCATTACAATTGATCCAAATCAAGACCCAAGACCACAAACTAACGCACAAAACATGAATTGTGAACATTCATGGCCTCAAAGTATGGGTGCAGGATCTGAACCTCAAAAAAGTGATTTGCACCATCTATACCCCTGCAGAGGAAATGTAAACTCATCTCGTGGGAATAAACCCTATGCAGAAATTGATGACAATGATACAGATAAATGGTGGCGCTTTGATTATTATGAAACGAGTATTCCTAGCCAATATATCGATGAGTTTTCTGAAGTAGATAATGACAATGGTAAATTTGAACCAAGAGAAATTGTCAAGGGTAACATTGCTCGAGGCATGTTTTATTTTTTCACTATCTATAATGATGATGCTGATCATAATTTTTTTGAAGAGCAAAAAGATTTTCTGAATGTATGGCATAAACAGGATCCAGTTGATGATATTGAATTAGCAAGAACATTATCAATTGCAAGTTATCAAGATGATATTGTTAATCCTTTTGTAATTGACTCAACCCTTGTAAAAAGAATATGGTATTTTAACTGCTACGAAAATGTTACATCGCAAGCACTAATTGAACATATAATTGGAGATAATAATTATGAAGCTACGATTGACATCAACTCTGACAGTAAAATAAATATTATGGATCTAACCTATATACTCCATAGAGAAGCTGGAGAAACTGCATACTTCATCTGCAATTAAATCAAATATTTAATGAAACATCGTATTATTTTTATTTGTACAGGTAATAGTTGTCGATCCCAAATTGCTGAAGGTATTCTTCAAAAAGAGGCAGGAAATAGATTCGATATATTTAGTGCTGGAAGTCACCCTTCTCGCCTTCATCCTGCAGCAATATCAGTAATGGAAGAGTGGGGTATTGATATCAGCCATCAAAAATCTGAAAGCATAGCTAACTTTATTGATAAAAATATTGATACAATAATCACAGTATGCGATAACGCAAATGAATCTTGCCCAGTATTCCCAGATGAAAAAATTAGACTCCATTGGAGTATCAAAGATCCTTTTCATGGGTGGGGAAATGAAGAAGAAGATTTACCTCCATATCGCATTGCAAGGGACGAACTAAAAAAAAGAATAGATAAGTTTCTATCATCAAAAAATTTAGATTCACTATAGAATGAAGATCGCAATATCCAAATTGCCTAAAAGCTCCTGGTGGGGCACTGGAGTTATCGGCTATAAAGATAATCCTGTTATGAGAGGTGGAATAATCCCTGATCAAGATTTGCTTATCAAGGAAAGATTGAATCTAATTAATACTATGAAAAACCATGAAATCGATGTGGTAGAATTTTCTTTCCCAAAACAACTTGAAAATAGTAAGTATGGTCATGACTATGTTTTCATTAGAGATACATTTATCAGCGACTTAAACGGAAACGCATTATTATTAAAGTTTTCACAGACAAATAGAGATGCTGAATCACAATTGATTTCAGGCTATCTTGAAAAATTAGATTTTAATATTAAAGAACTACCAAACAAGAAAAATATGTTTGCAGAGGGAGGCGAATTCTATTATTGTCCAAAAGAAAAATTGCTGTTTAGCGGTGTAACCAGAAATTCAATTAGCGGAGCTGAAGAGGTAGCTTCATTTTTAAAAGTAAATGAATTAATCATTGTTGAAACAAAGGCATTCCATCTAGACACTGTTTTTACAACTGTATTTGATCACGATGGTAATTTATGCGCTGTCATTGTATGTAAAGAATTAATATCTAAGAATTCCATGGAAAGATTAGATGAATTCGCTAGTTCAATAAATATAAAAATTTTTAATATTCCTTTTTATGATGCAATCGGATCAAATAAAAATATTGGATCACTAGCAGTAAATAATTTATCAGTTCCAGGGCTGTTAATTAGTTCCAGTAGATTTTCAGACCCTTCATTAATTGAAGATCTGGACAATTTGAATATTAAAACGGAAGTAAGCCCAGTATCACAGTTTCAATTAAGTGGAGGTTCCATCCACTGTTTAACTAATGAGCTTTAGTTCTATATATTTGTCTTTGGAACAAAACAATATAAGATTTAGTATAACATAATAAATGAAGAGGTTTCAACATATCATGAAAAATATTATTCTAATTCTATCCATCGGTATTATTATGTTTAACTGCGCACCACCTGAGCCAATTATCATTGAAGTTCCTGTAGAAAAAGAAGATAAATTGACCCTTGGAACAGTTCAGAGTAGAATCAAAAAGGGGATGAATCAAACGGAGGTGCTTGAAGTACTCGGTTCCCCAAACATTGTGACAAAAAATTCCAAAGGATATGAGGTCTGGACTTATGACAAGGTTGGAAGTAGCCAATCCTCATCTAGTGAGGTATCTGCTACTTATGGTCAACGGCAGCTTAATCAAGGTTTTTGGGCATTTTTATTTGGAGGAACAACAAACTCTGCTCAATCCGGATCTGATAGAAGCACTGAATCAAAATCACTGACAGTGATTATCACTTTCGATGGTAATAGTAATGTTTCTGATTTTACTTATCAAAGTTTAAAATACTAAAATATGCGGCGATTAATCCGTCCTAAAACAATAAACGGTAAAATACGTTTATTTTCACTGGTGTTATACCTATCCAGTTCAACAGCGATACTTGCACAAAGCAAGCCGTCTACTGCAGTAGCAAGAACGCTCCAGACTCAGAGTTTTCCTGCAGATGTAAAAACAACATTAAAAGCATCTATTAATGCTCTTCAGGACCTAGATTATACGATAGATGTTTTAAACTCAGACGTTGGACTAATAACTGCAAGTAGAACAACAGAAGAAAAAAAAGCAGAAGTTTCTTCAGATGAAGGAGTTGAAGCCGGACCCGCACCAAAACCAATTAAAACTAAAGCAGAATTCGATGCTGAAGCAGCAGAAAGTGAAGCAAAAAGGCAAGCATGCATAAACGCAATTGGGATAGCATTTATTGCTGTATTCTTTGTCGTTTTACTTGGGGCTATCTTTGGAGATGATGATGACGACGATGACGATGATGACAAAAAGAGTTCAAAATCGAGCTCAACAACTGGATGGAGGAGAAGCGATAGATCATCAAATACAGAACATAGAACAGTGAATAATTACTATGAAGATAATACACCAGATGGACCACGTATCTACCGGTACAAGGTAACAATAAATATTGATGAATCAGGAATAGAGAATACAGTTGTGCGTGTAAGCGCTAGTGGAGAACTTGAGCAAGATGGTAAAATATTAGAATCAGGTGGAATTCACGAACCTGAATTTTTTAAGAGGTTTTTTGCCTCTATGAATAAATCTCTTTTTCTAGATGAAAATCTTCCAGCAAATTAAAAGCCTATACCAAGCTTAAACTGAATCTCTGTAAAGCTGTCTGAACCGTCATATACATCTTCAGCTATATTATAACGAAAATTCAAATGAGCATCGGCTACGAGAACTTTGAATCTTAGTCCCAGTTGAGCATGTATTCCACTTGTTTCAATTAGATTGTCTTCTAGGTAGGCTATTAATTGTTCTTCAAGTGCTGCAGGAGTGAATTCTGCATTCACTAAGTCATCTGTCCCTAAAAGTTCCTTTACCATTGACACACTAGCTCTTGGAGTTGAGCTATGGGTATTAGTACCTACCCCAACTGAAAGTGCAGTTTTCGCAAGTAAAGGAATTGAAAAATCAGCAATATTCTTTTTTATCGTAATGGCTGTTGACCCTCTTCCCCATGCAAAAGGCACATTTTCCATTGTAGCAAGTTGATTGACAAAAGAAAATTTATACTCACCACCAACTACATTTGCCTCAAACTCTACAGCCCAGCCAGCAAGATCTAAAAATCCATAAAATCCTATACCAGCTGGTGTTGCCTCCATTTCAAACGATTCGACCGTCGCAGCAGTCAGGCCACTACCCTCTGTATTTGAGGCGGCTCCAAGTTTAGCACCATCTTGGATAACATTTAAACCAAAGCCAACAATTCCATACATTAGATTAGGTAAAACAAAAAATGTAGAAAGAATAAATATTTTTAACTTTTGCATTATAATCTCCTGATATTTAATAAATTGAACAGATGATTTTAACCAATGTAACTAATTAAATGAATATATCTATTTATTGTTGAATTCTCCATTTTTATCTGAATAAATTGGTACTATAATTTACTCTATGCATCTAAAGAAAATTCTTATCTCACTTCTCTTCTCTGCAAGCTATTATGCGCAAGAATCAAATTGGCCAACCGATGCAGGGAATGCTTATTCGTCAAACTTCGGTGAATATCGTGATGATCATTTCCATATGGGCCTAGATATTAGAACAAATGGTGTTATTGGTCATAAAGTGTATGCAGTTGAAAAAGGTTTTATCTCTAGAATCGTTACTAATTATTCTGGCTATGGAAAAGCAATCTATCAAAAAACCTTAAGCGGTAAAACTATAGTTTATGCTCATCTAGATAAATTTAGCCCACTGATGGAAAAAGTGGTAAAGCTCCAACAATCAAAAAATAAAAAGTATAGTATAAGTACAAATTTTTCTTCAAACGAGTTTCGTATTACTAAAGGAGAAGTGATCGGATATACAGGTGAAACCGGTTACGCATTTGGCCCTAACCTTCATTTTGAAGTTAGAGATGAATCAGATGCAGCATTAGACCCATTAAATAATGGTTATTTAATATCAGACAAGGTAACGCCTGTTATGGATAAAATCGCATTGGTACCACTGTCAAGAGGAGCGCTGATTAATTCAAGCTCATTAGTTCAAACGATTCCTTTATTTCGAGATAAAAATGGAGTATACCTTTTTGCTGACACCATAAGCGTGATGGGTGATTTTGGATTAGCAATAAAAGCAGTTGATAAAAGAGAAGGGTCTAAATATAAATATCAATTCCATAAAGCTGAATTATTTGTAGATAATAAACCTGCTTTTAGTCTTAACTATAATAGAATTCCATATAATCAAACAAACAATGTAAGAACCCTTGTTCAGTATGAATTGAAAAAACAAAACCTAGGTGAATATCAAAAATTATATCGATTGCCTGAGCATCCTAAAATGTCAGTTCATGAATTTGAAGAAACTGGAATACTTAGCCTTTCTCCAGGATATCACAAAATTGAAATTAAAATAACAGATGCTGCCGGGAATGAAGCCATAGCAAGAGGTATATTTCTAGCGACCTTCCCTATGTCAATCAATGTCAAAGAGGTTTCAAGAGATGAGAAAATAATTACACTTGCAATGATCCCAATCAGAGGTGGGCTTGCAATACGAGATGCTGTTACCTATAGCTTTACTCCATTTGGTTTCCCGGATGCCAAAATGAGTAATATTCATACCCAGAAAGTTGGGAAAAATCTGCATATCTCATTTCCAATTGAAGAGGCAAAGGATAGAATACTGCAAATTTTGGCCATTAACCAAATAGGGGCAATCGCAACCCCATATCATTGGTCTAACTACAATAGTCTGAAAACAGTTTTAGACGTTAACCCAAAACTGGATATAATGCATTCAGAGGGTGGAATATTTTTTCAAATTGAGATGGATCAATATGCTCCAGCACAGGTGAAATTGAAACTATCAAATGATAATATATTTAAATCATATCCTGTTACACAAATACAACCAACCGTGTTCCTTTCAGATATGTTATCCCCAAAAATATTAAACGATGTTAAATATGTAGATGTATCTTTAACGCATAAGGACCTGTCTAGAGAAACTAGATTTAATTTTATTCCAGGGGTTGCAGAACCAAAGATGAAAACCGTGATTTTATCCAGAGATAAAAACTGCTCTATACAAACATTGTCAAACACAGTGTATTCCCCTACTGCAGTTTGGATTGAAAAGGTTGACAAACATGCTCCAGTAAAAAATGGTTATCATTTATCATCAGTCTATCAACTACAACCATTTGACAGAGTTTTAAAAGATGAATTTTTAATTGGGTTAAGGTATAATCATAGATACTCTGGTCATTCAAAAATGGGTATATACTATTATGATGAAAAAGCAAATAATTGGGAATATGTCTCAACAAAAAATAATTCTGAAAGAAATATTCTTACTGCTTCCTTAGATCAGTTTCACGCTATTACTATTATTCAAGATCTAGTTGCTCCAATAATAATAAAAACATTCCCTGCCAACAATGGATATTATAAAAGTAAAGATATAACAAAAATTATTATAGACATTGACGATACTATTTCGGGAATAGAGCCAAAAGAGAAATCTTTTTCTATTAAGCTTGATGGAGAAAAATTATTCTGTGCATATCAACCGGTAAAAAAACAAATCTCCTACCATTTTGATAGAGGATTATCACCAGGTGAGCATCAATTACATATCACTGTTTTAGATAAAGTAGGTAACAAGATTGAAAAAAATATTTTATTCAAGTGTGAATAAAATAAATAATTAAAAATGTCTAAAGATAAACTCATAAAAAAAGCAATTGATATGAGGGCTAAGGCCATTGCCCCATATTCAAAATATAAAGTAGGAGCAGCTGTCCAAACAGAGACAGGCGAAATCATTGGTGGGTGCAATATAGAAAATAGTAGCTATAGCCTAACTTGTTGTGCTGAAAGAGTCGCCTTATTTAGAGCAATAGCAGAAGGATTCACCAAGTTTAAAGCATTATCTGTTTCAACCAAAAATGCTGGAATGCCGTGTGGAGCATGTAGACAAGTAATATGGGATCTATGTGGCGATATAGCTATTTATATTTGTGATCACAATGGTTTAGTTAAAACTAATTATACAACTGAACTGATGCCCCAACCTTTTGACAAAACAAAATTATAATGAGCAATCCTAATATTATTGGTATTGCAGGAGGAACAGCAGCAGGGAAAACAACTATAGTATCTAAATTGTACGATCATTATGGTAAAAATACATGTGTTGTAATTGGACAGGATTCCTACTATAAGGATCATAATAATTTAAATTTTGAACAACGAATAATGATTAACTATGACCACCCTAATTCTATAGACATCGATTTGTTTCATGAAAATCTAGTTTCTTTAAAAAATGGACAACAAATAAATAAACCAACATATAATTATAAAACACACACTAGAAATACTTCTTTTGAATCCGTTGCACCCAAAAAATTAATTTTTGTTGAAGGCACCCTTGTTTTACATTTTAAAAGACTCGTTAATCTAATGTTAAAAAAAATATATATTTATGCACCTGAAAAAATTCGATTTGATCGACGTGTTACAAGAGACATGTCTGAGCGAGGAAGAAATATTGATTCCGTACTAAAACAGTATAAGGAAACAGTATATCCGATGCATAAAAGATTCGTAGAACCTTCAAAATCTATCGCAGATATAAATATTTCTGGTGAAAATAAAATGGAAAAATCTGTACAAAAAATTATTACATCGATTGATTCGTTATTGTTAAAAAGGAAATAGCTTGCATCAAAAACCTATAAACTCAGGATGGATTGAAGTGATTTGTGGCGGAATGTTTTGCGGTAAAACAGAAGAACTATTAAGAAGAATTCGGCGTGCAAAAATAGCAAACCTATCAACGATTATTTTTAAACCTCATATTGATACTCGCTATAGCAAAAATAAAATCGTTAGTCACAACAATAACAGTATGGATTCTGTAATAATAAAAAAGACAAAAGATTTATTTGAGATGGGCAATAAATATGATGTTGTAGGAATTGATGAAGCACAATTTTTTGATAGTCATTTAATAGAAATGTGTAAAAACCTAGCAAATAGAAATACTCGGGTTATTGTTGCAGGATTAGATAGTGATTACAGAGGATCGCCTTTCGGCCCTATGCCTGATATTATGTGTGAGTCTGATTATTTGGATAAGCTAACTGCTATTTGTATAAAATGTGGAAATCCTGCATCCTGTACACAGAGAATAACTAAGCAACTAGAACAAGTAGTCATTGGTGAAACTGACATTTATGAGGCTCGATGCAGAAATTGTTTTGAACCTCCAAAGAAATAGATAATGGAACAATTCACTGGCATAATCGGAGTTATGATATTATTGGGGATAGCATATTTGTTGTCTGATAACCGAAAGCTGATTGACATGAATATTATTGCTTGGGGCTTAGGCCTGCAAATATCGTTTGCATTTATTATACTAAAAACTCCTTTAGGAAAATCTTTATTTTCTTATTTAAATATAATTATTATGAAACTAATTAGTTTTGCGGATGCTGGAAGTGACTTCCTTTTTACATCTTTTGTTCCCGAGATTGGATATCATTTAGCATTGGTTAATTTTGCATTTCGAGCTCTTCCTGTAATTATCTTTTTTTCTAGCCTTATTGCGGTCACATATTATTTTGGTATTATTCAATTTATAATTAAAAAAATTGCCTTTATTATGGAAAAAACAATGAAAACAAGTGGAGCTGAAACATTAAGCGTTTCTGCAAATATATTTGTTGGTCAAACAGAGGCACCTATTTTAATCAGGCCATTTATTTCTTCTATGACCAAATCAGAACTAATGACTGTTATGGTAGGCGGGTTCGCAACAGTTGCTGGCAGCGTAATGGCACTCTATGTAAGCTGGCTCAATGATATCCCTAGCATTGCTGGACATTTATTGGCAGCCTCCGTTATGTCAGCGCCTGCTGCATTAATGATAGCAAAAATTATTTATCCTGAAACGGAAAAACCAAAAACAGTCACCTCAAAAAATATTCATCTAAAAACCAAAGATTCAAATGCAATGGATGCAATTGGAAGGGGCGCAACTGATGGGATGAAGCTAGCCGCTAATGTAGCTGCAATGTTAATTGCTTTTATTTCAATGGTAGCAATGGTTAATTTTATTTTAGGTTACGCAAATACTTCATTACAAGAAATACTGGGTATTTTATTTAAGCCAATTGCCTGGTCTATGGGAGTACCTTGGGAAGAAGCAACAATCGTTGGAACATTAATGGGCGAAAAAATAGTACTAACTGAGCTTATTGCTTTTGGGGATTTAAGTAATTTTATTGAAAAAGATTTAATATCAGAACGATCTTCAGTCATAGCAAGCTATGCCCTTTGCGGATTTGCAAATTTTGGTTCAATTGGTATACAATTAGGCGGGATAGGAGCAATGGCACCTGAACGTAGAGCTGATCTATCAAATTTAGTGATTAAAGCTATGATCGGTGGAGCATTAGCTTCTTGGCTGACTGCTTCCATTGCAGGAATTTTAATTTAAGTTATGTCAATGAGGTTAATTATAATGGGTCCACCAGGTGTAGGTAAAGGGACACAGGCAAATATTATAAAGGATAAATATGATATTCCTCACCTATCCACAGGAGAAATTCTTCGTAACGAGATAGAACTGGAATCTGAGATTGGAGTAATAGCAAAAAAATATATCGATGACGGTTTATTTGTACCAGATGAAATTTTGATAAAAATAATCGAGAATAATATTTTAGATGCCAGATGCAGTAATGGATATATCTTAGATGGATTCCCAAGAAACATGAAGCAAATAGAAAACTTGAATGAATTGTTAATCAAATTAGATCATACTATTGATATCGCTATTAACCTGAAAGCAAATGAAAACGAGCTAATAAAAAGACTCATCAAGCGCAGTAAAGATTCAGGTAGAAGTGATGATAAAATTGAAATCATCTCCAAACGGCAAAAAGTCTATTGGGAACAAACAGCTCCTATAATTCAATATTATAAAAAAACGGGCATCTTAATAGAAGTAAATGGTATTGGAACGATAGCAGAAATAACCGAAAGGATCATAGAGGCTATAAAATAATATGTTAAAAGTAGGATTAACTGGCGGGATTGGATCCGGAAAAAGTGAGGTTAGTAAATTTTTCCATAAATGGGGCGCCTTTATTTTTGATGCTGATAAAGAAG
>CAJWMI010000011.1 GCA_913043185.1 uncultured Fidelibacterota bacterium
CTCCTTACATTATTGCGAGAATATCACTCTCGCGCATAATTATATAATCTGTACCAGCGACATTAACCTCTGTACCAGAGTATTTGCCGTACAAAATTTTATCTCCATCTTTTACTGACATTTCTACTAGAGTACCTGTGTCACTTACTTTTCCAGGACCAGTAGCAACAACAGTACCTTGCTGGGGCTTTTCTTGAGCCGTATCAGGAAGTATAATACCTCCAGATGATTTTTCCTCAGCAGCAGCTGGCTCAACAACTACCCTGTCAGATAATGGTTTTAAATTTAAACCCATTGTTAAAACTCCTTATTATTTAGTGTTTTATTAATTTATTTCAGATAAAGTATTATAGCGGCCGCGAAAATAATAAATAAATAATAATAATTTCAATGTTTCTTATTCCTTTGCCACAATTACTTCTAGTGAGACAAAGGTTACAAAAATTATTCCATAATAGTGTTTCATTCATTACATCATATAAAGACTATAAAATGAATGTCAATATGGCATAAAAATTCAATTATTCCCCAGTACTTCCAAATCCACCTTCACCTCGTGAGGTATTTGACAAAGTGTCAACTAATTCAAAATGAATAGCATCGCCATTCATTGACACAAGCTGAAATAATCTTTGACCCTTTTCAAGACTAAATGAAAAATCCTTTATATTGTCTACCGCTGCCATAATCTCTCCTCGATAACCTGCATCAATTAGGCCTACAGAGTTTGACAATCTTAATGGTGTTTTTGAGATGCTTGATCTGGCCATAAGTAGATATGGTTTTGAGTCCATATTCTCACAAGATATTCCAAGATGAATCCTAGCAGTTGAACCAGGTTCAATAGCCTGGTCTTTAGTAATAAATAGATCTAGGCCTGCATCACCTTGATGAAAATGACTGTGATTATTGTACATGGAATAAATATCATCTGATAATGGTTTAATCTTAAGGTTCATATTAATTATCTTTTTTTATAATGAAAAACAATCCAAAACTAATTACCATCAGACCCAGGCCTATAAGAGATTCAAATGTCTGAAGTCTAAAAGTATAATAAAGTACCCATGAATTTAATAAAACAAATACTAAAGAGGTCCATGGATATCCCCAAACAATGTATGGCCTAACTAATTCAGGCTCTTTATATCTTAAATAAAAGAGTGAACAGACTGTAATAGTAGAGGTTATTATTAGGGTAATACCAGTATAGAGCAATACCTCTTCAAACGTCGATGTAATCACAAAAACTATGCTGATAAGAAGTTGCAAAAAAAATGCATTCAAAGGGATACCCTGAGAGCTAGTCTTTGAAAGTATACTTAGGCGATCATAATCCTTTCCAATTGCCTGAATTATTCTAGGGCCAATATATACATAGCTACTAACTGTTGATATTAACATCAGTCCAATGCATAAAGACAATACTGTTGCAAATTTCTCACCAAATAAGTGCACCCCAGACAAGTAGCCTACTTCTACTTTTCCAATTAATTGATCCATTGGTGTTATATATAGAAAAACATAATTAAGCACTATGTATAGTAGAGTTACGATTATCGTCCCAATAAAAATTGATCTAAATATATTTTTCTCTGGATCGATTATTTCTCCAACAACATATACACTTGAATTCCATCCTGCATAAGCATATGATACCCAGACTAGATTGACCGCAAACTCTGGGCTTATCATAAGATTAAAATCATATCTTGTCGGTATAACAGATATCGGTTGATGTCCTGCGGAAAAAAGACCAATAATAATAAATATTAGTATTAATATTATTTTAAATATTGTTGTCCATTCCTGAAAAAATTTACCCGTACTAAGCCGTGTAGAATGTAAAATATTAACGCACAGAACAATAATTAAAGCGGTAACAGTGATATCTATAGAAGGGAATAATGGAGCAAAATAATTTGCAAATGCAATCGCTGCCAGGACAGCAGGAGCAGAAAAACCTACTGTCGCTGAAACAATACCAGCAACAAAGCCTATTGAGGGGTGTATAATCCTTGATAATAAATAATATTCCCCACCTGATCTAGGGAGTGCCGCCGCAAGCTCACTATAACTAAGAGCGCCAAACAAAGAAAGAACTCCTCCAACTACCCAAAGCATTATTATAACAAAAACAGAACGAATGTCCACCAATTGATATCCTAGACTTGTAAACACTCCGGTTCCAATCATACTAGCAATAACTAAAGAAGTTGCTGTAATGACAGTTAGGTGACGATTTGATTTATGGATCAAATAAGGTTTAGGGTAGTTTATAAATATTTACAGCAAGTAAAACCCAACTAACTATAAATGCAGTACCTCCCACTGGAGCAAGAGCACCTAAATTTGTTAAGCCCTTTAATGAAATAAGGTATAGGCTTCCTGAGAAAAAGAATATTCCGATAATCATAATTATAGCAGGTGTTCTTACAACGCTCTCTGGCACATTATAGGCCAGTATGCCAATAGCAAGTATTCCAAGTGAATGATACATGAGATACCTCGTTGCGATATCATATACTATTAATTGTTCAGGGTTTAACTTTGTCTTGAGGCTATGAGACCCGAACGCTCCAAGCACTACTCCAACTGCAGATAATATTGCTCCGATTATAATGTATGGCTTCATTCTCGCTCATTTTTATGTATCACTGTCCGCATAGGAAATGGTATTTCAATACCTACTTCAGAGTATCTCTTATGAAGTAATTTGATAAACTGATGAATTATGGGGTTTTGATCCCCATAACGATTACCCCTAAAATAAACCATAAGGTTAACACTGGATTCTCCAAAATTTTGAAAACGCATTGTTGGTTCAAAATCATTGTTCGTTTCTTCCATCGAAGACTGAATTTCTTCAATAACCTGTTTGGTTACTTTTTCCACTTCATCCAAGTCAGAGCTATATCCAACACCAACAGGAATTTTTACAGAAAAACTTGGGTCTCCGCTATCGAAATTTTTTATAATCGCTGATGACAACCTTGTATTGGGAATGTGTATGATATTATTTGTTCTTTCCATAACAGTCGTATTGCGCCAGGAAATATTTTGAACATACCCCATGTCGCCTGATTCTATTTGAATGAAGTCACCAACCTGTACTTTCTTACTAAGCAGTATATGAAGACCAGCAAATACATCTGAAAGAGTATCTTTCAAAGCTAACGAGACAGCCAAACCACCTACACCAAGGGCTGTAATCATTGGGGCAATTGAAATACTCAGAGCATCTAGTATAATTAATACACCAATAACATAAATAGCAATGCGTACAAAATTTGTAAACATCGTTGTTGATGGAAACCCCTTCTCCTGGTCTTTTGCCCAAAGATCAAAGATACTTACAGCAAGGTTACCTATTGCTAGCGTTATAGAGCCTATTAGTACAATAATTAAGAATTTTGGTACATAATCATTAAGCAGATTGATCAAATATGTATTTTGTGTTTCTAATGCTTCTACATTAGAAACAGCGACAGATAAAGCTCCAAGGAAAAACCATACAACAATATGAGGTTCGACAGCTTCAAGGACCGCATCGTCTCCTTTCCAGTCTGATCTCTCTGCCGCACTTTTTAATCTTGAATGGACAAATCGTTTAAAAATAAAACCAATAAGGATACCGCAGACAATGGTCAAAGCCGGCGGAGCAAATATTTCTATATTATTATAATACCAATCCATCAATTAATGATCAATCAAAACTAACCGAAACCAGTTTTGATACTCCTTTCTTTTCTTGGGTTACACCATACATATGATTCGCTATTTCCATAGTTAGCTTATTATGAGTTACAATAATAAACTGAGTTTCATCGGAAAACTGTTTCAGTACTTTTGTAAACTTATGAATGTTTACATCATCAAGGGGCGCATCAACCTCATCAAGAATACAATACGGACTAGGCTTGACTTGATAAATAGCAAAAAGAAGTGAAATAGCTGTCAATGCCTTTTCTCCGCTAGATAATAATCTTAAAGAAGTATTTCGCTTGCCAGGCGGCTGCGCTTCAATGACTATATCTGCCTCCAATGGATCGGGGTCGCCAACTAAACGTAGATGGCCATAGCCACCATCAAAAAATAGATTAAACAGCTTTTCATAGTTCTGACTAATGTGTTTAAATGTTTCCTGAAATTTTTTCCTAGCGATTCGATCAATCTTTTGGATCGTCTCTCTGAGATTCTCTTCTGACTCAATTAGATCATCACGCTGCTTACGAAGATGTTCGAGGCGCTCTGTGTCTTCATTATATTCATCTTGCACAGCCATGTTCACTGGACCAATATTTTCGAGGCTTCTTTGGATCTTATCTACTTTGTAGGATAACTCTTCCTCAGAATCATCAACAACTAATCTATCTGGCATATCTGTTCCATAACGTTCTCTTATTTGCTCATTTACAATCTCTATTTTTTGCTGTAGTTCGTTATACTTAAACTCTGAGACTTTCAAGTTTTCTAATAAGGATTCTCTATCTTTTTGTTCGAGTTTGATCTTTGTCTGAATCTGATCAATTGTGTTATATGTCTCTCTGTAAACCGATTGTTTCAAGTCTATAATTGATCTTTGTTTTTGAATCTGGGCATTAGTTTTTTCTAGCTTAGATTTACCATCTTTTATTTTTTGATCAAAATCAGATTTGGATGCAATCAATAATTTTTCTTCATTAAGAATATTATTTTGTAAAGATGTAATATCTTCAATATGCTCACTAGCAGAGGATGATTTATAAGCCAAATTATCTTTCTTTGACTCAATGTTTACCATATCGATTCGAGCATCTTGTAAAACCTGTTGCTGTGAATCTCTAATCTTACCTGCTTCTGCTACATCTTCATTTGCCTTATCAACTTTTTCTTGAAATTTTGCTAAGCTATTTTCAGCTTTCTTAATTCCTGGCTTTAATTTTTGTAATGATTTTTCAGAATCAGTAATAATTTTTTCTGTCTCTATTAGGTCTTGCTTAAGAAAACTAATATTTTCCAAGGTCTGGGACTGGCTTAAATGATTTTTTATCAATTCTGCCTCTAACTGGGATATTTTATTTTCAATTACTTTAATGGAATTATGGTGGCTATCTAAAGAATATTTTGACTTCTCAACTTCTTTTTCAATATGCGCCTGCTCCTTAAGCGTGTTTTGTTCTTCTTTTTGAATCTTTTGTAACTGCTTGGATATAATTTCGAGCTTTTTCTTTCTACCAATAAGGTTACCGTGTTCGGAAACCTGCCTACTTTTTATAACCATATCGCTTCCAGCATAAGAGCCATTAATGTCAACTAATGCCCAGCCGCTCAGTTTTTTATCATTGGCAGCCTTTTTAAGGTTATTGACAATTAATAAATCGCCTAATATATAATCCGCAAGTGGCCTTAACTTCTTATCTGTTTTTATTATTTCCGATGCCCTAGCAATAATATTTTGGTTTTTTGGAACACTCTTCAAATTTGTTTTATAGTTGATAGCTTCTTTTAATGGAATAATGGTTAAATCACCAGCACCCTGAGACACTGCTTTATCTAAAGTCTTGAGCGCAGTATCTCTGTCTTTTGATATCATACAGTGAGATAAATCTCCTAGTCCAACCTCTAAAGCCTCCCTAAACTTTTCATCAACCTGAAAAACGTCAGCAATAGTACCTAGAACACCAGGGAAACTATTTGGATTTTCAAGAACATATTGTGTTCCTTCTGGAAACCCTTCCTTCGTCTCAATTAATTCTTGATAAAATTTAGATTGATCTTTCAAAGAATCATTTTTTACTGATAAACTATTATAATGATTAATCAAATCATGTTGCTTATCTAATAATTTCTTTAGCTTTAGGTTCTCTTTAGAGTATTTATTTTTTTCAGTACTTAGATTTTTATCTAATAATTTTTGGTTTTTTTCCAGCGTTTTAATTATTGTATTAGCATTTTTAGACTCATTTTTTTGATCTAATATTTTTGTGTTAATTAAATCCCGGCTAATTTTTTTCTCATCAATCAGGTTTGATGTCCTATCAAAAATTGAACGATCATTAGCCATCGCTCTTTGCTGCATCCAGCGGTCATTTTGTAACTGATCTAAATGTTTTAACTTTTTATGATAATCGGCTTCTATTTTCTCCAGGTCTTCTTTTTCCTTTTTATAGATAGTCAGTGATTTATCAAGACTGCTTTGTAACGTATCAGCCTCTTTATCATACTCAATTATCTGTGTTTTTAATAGTTTGACCTTATCATCATTGGCCGAATATTCGCTCTTTCCTCGCTCTATGGTTATAATAGCAGAGCGACCTTTTTCAGTCCAGATTAGTATGTTTTGCCTTATTTCCTGTTGCTCTTCAGTAAGACTAAGCATTTCAGATTGTAAATCATTCAACTCCTGCTCTTGTTGCCTATAGATAGTCCTATGGCTTTCAAGCTCTTTTTCATGAATTGAAGATTGATCAGATTTAGATGTCTTAAGATGATTAAACTCTTTTATTTCTTGCTTAAGCGGTAGCATAATCCCACGATACCTATCCACTTTTAAGAACGCGAGTTCAATATCTTTCTCACGGAGTTGCTCTGTTAATTTTTCATGCCTTTTGAACCTTTTTAGCTGAAGCTCAAGGACATGAACTTTTTGCTCAACCTCTGAGATTACATCACTAATTCTTTCTAAATCAAACCTGGTCGCATCAAATTTTCTAAGCGTAGACTTTCGTTGTTTTCTGTATTTATTTATACCGGATGCTTCTTCAAACATCCTTCTTCTATCATCACCATTTTCTGAAAGTATCTGTTCAATCATTTTTAGCTCTATCACACTGTATGCATCTGAGCCCATACCAGTATCAATAAATAGATCATTTATATCTTTTAAACGGCAGGGTGTTTTATTTAAGCTATATTCGCTTTCTCCATTACGATATACTCTTCTACCTATTTCGATATCGTTATACTCTATGGGAAGCTTGCCTTTATTATTGTGTACCGTAAGCGTTACATCGCAGACACTTAAGGGTTTCATATTCTGAGCACCATTAAAAATCACGTCTTCCATCTTACCGCCACGAAGAACCGTAGATTTTTGTTCTCCAAGAACCCAGCGTATTGCATCTACTATATTGGTCTTGCCACATCCGTTTGGGCCAACAACTGTCGTTACGCCTTCGCTTAGCTTTAACGTTTCCTTCCTTGCGAAGGATTTAAAGCCATGCATTTTTAATTCGGAGATGTACACTGTTTATTGTCTAAGTATGTGGTGGTATAATCTAGTGAAATTCGTCTAAAATAGCACCAAGAGAATGTAAAGAATTTGATCTATACTATTTATTTGATAAATCGATTAAATGCTATGTGTATCAATAGGCCGCTATAGTCATCTCTGTCATCCGCTTGTTGACTAAGTTTTAGAATGTCAGATCCAATATGCAAGACTACTGATGTCTGGTTATACCATCTAAATTCAATTCCTGCACCAACAAATCCGGCAGGAGACCAATGCGTTTTTGCTTTACTCCATTTTTGTTTGTAGCTGCCACTACCTTCTTTACCATCAATAGCAAAAGTTGTACCACCACGGATAGTGATAAAAGGAGAGAAATTATTTGCTATTTGGCCTGCAAATGGATGGTAGTTAACTCCTACCATAAATGGCATAAGAATGAGATTTTGTCCGCTAATTGTGGTATACTGATTTGTCCAATAGTCATAGACATACATCTCAGTTTCTCCTTTAATATCAAAATACCTCGCTTCAAAAACTATATCCAGGTTTTTATCCATATTACCAATCAAATAGTTGAAGAAAAAACCTGAGCCCTTCGAACCGATATCTAATCCTGCACCGTATCGATTATTTGAAAAATTTCCATAAACTAGATTGTATGATAAGATAAAAAAAACTAAGTATTTCATAAACTGTTCACTCTTCTCTATCTAATTGTTTTTTGTTTGCAACCAGTTCAGATGCTGGTTTATCACCAATAACAGATTCGTGGAAAATCTTATGTATGTTTCTTTTTTTCACATTCAAATACCAGAATCCTTGAGGATAAGTCACAAGCGCAGGGCCCTCCTCACACATATCTAAACAGCCAGACTTATTGGCCCTTACCTTACCCTTTAATTCATTTTCATTAATTAGTCTTACAAATTCTTTTCGTATCTCTAGACTGCCACGCCTGCCACAACTCTGCCTCGTACTATTATCTCCTCTATCGTTTGTGCAAATAAATATATGTTTATCGTATTTCATTTATCTTCATACTCTGCATCTTGTATATCCATACTACGGACTTTCCTATGAAATTCTGCTTTTTTTTCTTTTTCAGATTTTTTTTTACCAAACAAAAAAAAAGGAAGCAAAAACTGACTTATTCTATAGATAAAATATCCTAGAATAGATAATAAAATAATCGTCTTCATTTAGCTAAAACTCGGATACCGGATTAAAAAACTTGGTTCCAGATACAGGTTGACGGATATAATCAATCACCTCTTTCAAATCATTCTCATTTTCAACAAAATCAATATTGTTGGTATTTATTATAACCAAGGGTGTATCCTGGTACCGGAAGAAATATTCAGTATATACCTGGTTCAAAGCGTCTATATACTCCCAGGTAACATTCCTCTCCATACTCCTGCCACGTTTTTCAATATTTTTCATTAAAACATCCGTATCAGCCTGTAAATAGATAACTAAATCGGGTTTAATAATATTTCGCTCTAACAAGCTTGCTACTGTATCATAAAGATGCATTTCCTTATCACCTAGATTTAGAGAAGCAAACAAACGATCTTTAACAAACATATAGTCAGTAATCAATAATTTTTGAAACATGTCAACCTGCCTTAAATCTTGTTGCTGACGATATCTCTGTAATAGAAAAAATAATTGTGTCTGAAAACCAAATCGTTCAGGATCATTATAAAAATCCGGTAAAAATGGATTATCTTCAAAGTCTTCAAGAACTAATCTTGCTCCTAATTCTTTTGATAAAAGTTCAGCTAGGCTTGTTTTGCCTACACCTATAGGACCTTCTATAGCTGTGTAGTATAAGTTTCTCACGCTTTGTTTTCCATATCATGCAAGTGGACAAATGATTGATCTTTACAGTTCACAAGTAGCTCATGAACAGATGAATTTATTAGTGGTATCTTATAATCAGGAGCGATCTCATCAAATGGAATTAATACAAATTTTCTGTGAATAATATGAGGATGTGGAATTACCAGTTCTTCAGTCTCTATAACAGTTTCACCATGTACTAAAATATCAATATCTATGATCCTCGGCATATTCTTCTTTTTCTGTTTTTTTCTTCCAAGCATAGACTCAATATTTTTTATAAGATCAAGGAGTTCAAATGGTTTCAAAACAGTTTCAAGCCCGGCAACAGTATTAATAAAATACTCTTGTTCTTTATTATACATTGGCTCCGTTAAATAGAATGATGCATTTGTAACATTATCAATACCATGAGAAATCTCTAAGGCAGATATCGCCTGTGCTATATTAGACTCTCTATCACCAATATTTGAGCCCATTGAAAGGTATACTTTATTTGTTTTCTTCATTTTTTCTATTTAACCGCACCTCAACAGTATCAAAATCTGCATCAATCGGTGCATGCGGTTTTCTGACTCTTATCTTAATCTTATCAATTTTAAAATCATTCAATAATCTATCACAAACAGACTGTGCTGCTGCCTCAACTAGTGTATATTGTTTTTCCGTAAAGGCCTTTGTTGCAGTAGAAATAATATCTTCATAGTTGATTGTATCCTCAAGCCTGTCACTCTTTCCAGCTTTCAACAGAGGGAGATAAAGCTCTATATCAAGCTCAAAAGTGCCATCCTTTTCTTTTTCAAATTCATAAACACCATGCCTAGCAGGTATCTTTAAGTTTTTTATTCGGATTCTATCCATTGATATTTATTTTAAATGAACAATTTTTTGAGTACTAATAAAATCACCTGCTAATAATTGTATAAAATAAATACCAGTAGCGTTATTATTTGAGGTCCAAGAAACCGTATGAAAACCAGAGGGCACTCTATTCTTAATTAATGTTTGTATACGCCTACCATTTAAATCTAGTATATCTATTGTCACATCGATATCACCAATCTTAGGATCTATATAGTAGTCCATCCTTATGCCCGAGTTAAATGGGTTGGGATAGGCCTGTCCGATAGAAATGTTATTAGCGATAATATTATTAATACCAGCGGTTGTATAGCTCACCTCTTTGAGAATCCATCCTTCCGGGTCAAGAACTACACTTTCAACCAGAAAATCTAAACCAGAAAATTCGTATATCTGGGTTGATCCAGAATTATTTACTACGATAGTAGTATCTTGGAATAACGGACCCTGGCTTCCACTTAATGTAATATCTATGGGCATTGAAAAATAACCGGTTGACTGTAACTGGTCAATGTTTACCTTATAAATTCCTTCTCCCTCATGCCACCAAGACAACTGATAATGGGGGTGTCTATCACCATATATCCACTGATCAAAAAAATCATCAAAATCTAATCCGGATATATTCTCACAAACATTTTGAAAGTCAGATGTTGATGCAACATTATATGCGAGTGAATCATTTGATCCATAGGATCTAAGAATATTAAAAAATGTATTGTCTCCAACAATATGTCTTAGCATGTGTAATACCCACGACGCTTTGTTATAGGATAAACTAGAGTTAAATATCATAAAATTTGATGAGGGGTTCTCTACATAAACCGTTCCGCCTCCATAATATGCATGATTATTCATGAAATCAATATATGCCCCATGTCCATCTTGATGCTCAACCCAAAGTGCCTGACAGTATCTAGCAAAACCTTCATTAAGCCAAATGTCATGAAATGTTTTACAGGTAATCAAATTCCCCCACCAACTATGTCCTAACTCATGAGCAATAAGATTTTGAGAATACCCGCCCATACTTGTCATAGTCTGATGCTCCATACCGCCACCCCATCTAAAGTCTGCATGACCATATTTTTCGTTAATAAATGGATATTCTCCAAACAGTTCTGAAAAAAGTGCTAACATATCCTTTGTAAGCAAATAGTTTGAGTATGAACCTTCATAGCGATCAGGAAATACATAATGATCAATCTGCATGGTATCTCCAGAAAGTGGAGAAACATATTGGTCAGACCATAAAGTATATGGATATATTGCAAGTGATACCAAGTAGGTAGTTATAGGATAGACTTCTTTCCAATGATATATTTTTTTTTCATTATCTAGAATCGTATTCTGAAGGATTCCATTGGATGCAACAATAAAATCTGGATCACTTGGAACGGCCACTACAATATCCACTGAATCTGCCTTATCACTAGGGTCATCCTTACAGGGCCACCAGCTTCGTGCACAATAAGCCTCTGACAATGTCCAAGCATGATCAATCCCCATATGTTCATCAAATTTAAACCCTGCAGCACCACACTGTTGCGGGGATCCATGGTAGAAAATAGTAATAGAAAAATTATATCCTTCGGGAATTGTTACTTCTGGAGCTGGTATTTTTATTATATTATCTTGATGTATAAATGTAGTTTCTTGTCCATAATACTTTATAGAATCCACATTCATATTACTCAAAAAATCAAATTCAAATGAGTCTGGCTGGTCCATTCCTACAGATCCATTGATGACAACAGAACCAATAATTATTTCGGAATCAAAATCTATATCAAGATCGATTCCATAATAGGTTATATCTATCATACCTTGGCTCTCTGTTAGCGTCGAGGTAGCATCTAACCAACGATAAGCAGACTGAGCATGGCCGCATTCATGTTTAAACTCAACCTGACCAGCAAGAAAGGAAAATATTAAAAATACAATAAAATATTGTCTATTCATGATCAAAAACATGAACTAAGATGTGTATACCCAAGCCACGGAATAAAGATATACAAAATAGAATCCCTGACTAGGTAATAAAGAAAAAAAACGACAAGAACCCTCCAACCTTTTTCAGATAGCAATCCTCTCACACCACCTCGCTGGTATGCATCCAGCCAGGATTGCATAAAGCGAGGTCTAAAAAATGACATTAATTATCCTTTGGTTTGATCTTCTTGAATTGTAGATCCTCATATTTTTCTAAGAGCGTACTACCAGCAGCTTGTTGAAAACGGAATGCAAACTCAAGCGCCTCAAAAAACGGTTTATTTGCATACTCTCCATGCGCATAGAATTCATCAACCCATTTTACCATCTGATAAATATCAACCTGATTTAAATGATCAAAAATACCATAAACCAATTCAGCTCTGTTATCATAGTACCACTCTGTAATTCCACCATAGCCAATATCTTTTTTTAACTCTGTGTGGGTCTCATAGACCTGTACGAGATAGGAAAAAAGAAAGGTCTCCTTTTCCTCAATCGTTAATGTTTTCCAGTAGGTAACAACAGGTGACAATGCCAAATCATTATTCTGGTCTTGTTGCCCTAATAGGATTCCTATTAAGCTAAGAATAAGAAGATATTTCTTCATGGCTTCCTCTTTTGTTAAAAAATGCTTAAACAACACCCTAATTATACAATCTAGATAAAATCAGGAACAACGTTAAACCGGGACAGAATCAATCCAGTCTCCATGTTCTTTTATTAGATCAATAAGTGCATCTACGGCCCTATCAGTGGGAATATTTCTCTTTACTAGATTCTGACCTTTATATAGGGAAATATATCCAAACCCGGTTCCAACATAACCATAATCTGCGTCAGCCATCTCACCTGGACCATTGACAATACATCCCATTATACCAATTTTTACTCCCTTAAGATGGTTGGTGACTTCTCTAATCTTACTTGTAGTCTCCTGGAGATCAAACAATGTTCTGCCGCACGATGGACATGATATATATTCTGTTTTTGAGATGCGCATTCTGGATGCCTGTAGAATGCCAAACACTGTCTGATTAACAAGACCTTTGTCAGGGCCAAATTCTAACCAAACACCATCTCCAAGACCATCAATCAGCAATGAGCCAATATCTGTTGAGCTTTTTAATTGAAAGTCTAAGTGTGCACTAGTATTGTAGGCTCTATTAATTATTACTGGAACTCTGACACCTCTTTTCATCATATCAATAATAAACTTTCGCTGTACCATGACACTATGAGCATCAGAATTCATTAGTATCAAAACAACTGTTTTATCTTCAGTTAATAGCCTATTTATTTTATCCGAATATATTTTTTCCTCTACAAATATAAAGTTTAAAATATCTGACCTAGCCGGTGCTTTTTCGTAACTATCCAAATCAAAAACTGGATAGGAAAATATATTGTTATCCCATACTGCCGAGTTTTGAACAATAGAAAGAGTACCCGGTAACTCAAATTCAATTTTATTGTCTCCTACATAAATATAATCTACTGCCTGATCAGATAGGTGCCACTTATCTTGATCTTTAGAGTATAAATAACCAAGAGGAGATAGATCCTCAGGCTTAATAATATTCAAGTTTGATAGATTTGCGAATACTCGGGGAACCTCCTCAGAACCAATATTATTGACCTTCAAGGTTTCCCTCTTTGAATGAAAATATGGATCATAGGGCAACGAATTAACTTTCCCTAAAGAATCAGTGCTAAAACCTCTATTATAACGCGCTGCCAGAATCTTGGCTACTGGAATCTCGTTTTCTGGTTCCTCAGTTAAAGAGACTCTAATTGTATCACCTATACCATCCTCTAGAAGAGTGCCAATACCAACTGATGATTTAATCCTACCGTCTTCTCCCTCACCGGCCTCTGTTACTCCAAGATGCAACGGGTAGTTCATGCTCTCATCTGCCATCTTTTTTATCAATAGTCTATAAGCCTGTACCATGACCTGGGTATTACTGGCCTTCATTGATAAAATAATATCATAGTAATTCCAATACTCGCATATCCTTATAAATTCCATGGCCGACTCTACCATGCCTAATGGGGTATCTCCGTAACGGCTAAGTATCCGATCAGATAGAGAACCATGGTTGGTGCCAATACGCATTGCAGTACCATACTCTTTACAAATTTTCACTAATGGTGAAAATCTATTGTTTATTCTCTCTAGCTCATTTTCATAATCTCTATCAGAATAGTCGTGCAACTCAAATTTCTTTCGATCCGCAAAATTTCCAGGATTAATTCTAACTTTTTCAACTATTCTGGCAGCTACTTCTGCCGCATTTGGAGTAAAGTGAATATCTGCAACCAAGGGAGCATTATGTCCACGCTTTCTAAGACCATGGTGAATCAGTTCTAAGTTTTTTGCTTCTTTAATACTTGGTGCAGTTATCCGTACTATCTCACAACCTGCGTCTATCATTCGGATTGATTGATCTATTGTTTCATCTGTATTCATTGTATCTGTTGTAGTCATGGACTGTATACGAATTGGATTACTACCACCAACAGATACATCACCAACCATAACCTCCCGAGTAGGCCATCTTTGGTAGTTTGTCAGATTTGAGCAATATTCCTGAATATTATTTACTTGTCCCATTTTTCAAATATGGCGTTCTCAAATATTGTTTCGATTGTTTAATCGCATAGGAAAAATTATCCAGATCAATGCAATTTTTGTAATACTCTACCGCTGTCCTTCGTTCTCCCTGTATGTCTAACACCTTTGCTTTGAGTAAAAATAAATTACCAAGAATAATATCAAGCTCTCCAGAATAATTTTCTATTGCATTATCGATAAGCGGTATTGTTTCTAAAAATTTATTTTCATGAAATAGTAGCAGCGCTTTCTCATAGTCAAGGTATGGACCATACCAGTCTTTTTGACGTTTTGTCAATAGACCATGCCTCTTATCCAATACTTCGATCAAATTTTTTGCATCAACGAGCATATTTGTCTTTATCAATGACTCTAGGTATAAAATATTAAAATAAAAGTTATTGGGAAATTCTTTAGATAGTCTGCGAGTAAAAGGAACCGCATCATAAGGTGTATCCTCTAGCCATAAATATATAAAAGATACGATACCCGAAGCCTCAATCCAGGCCCAATTACTGTTTAATGCAGCGTTTGTTATTTTTTCTAGTGCCAAATCCTTTGAGGTCTCAAGCCCATACAGATTTACTGCCCAACGAATAAAGATATTACTTACACTCGCATAGTATTCAACAATCCCGATAGGAAGCTGTGCATCAATTAAATTGGGATTTTCTTGAGCTACTTCTTCAATGATTGAGAAACCTTTATAGGCTTCAATAAGGACAGAGAGCCAGTCTTTATTCCCCAGGCTTGATCGTGCCCTGAGGCCTCTAGTAGATCCTAGATATAGCCTGTATTGATAATTCTCCGGGTGCTCCTTTACAAAACGATTGTATACAGGCTCTATCTTAGCTAGACTATTGTCCAAAGTATCATAGGTCGCATGTATCGGATCTATACCTTGGCTGACATAATATTTTGCAGAAGTCCAAATAAAATGAACTCCTGGATGATCTGGATATTGACTACGTGCCCTATTTAAAGTATTGATCGACCGATCAAACTCGTAATTATAAAATGCCCTGACTCCTTCCATTACCAAGGAGTCTCCATCATTTTCTAGAGCAAAAGTGAGGCTTATGATAGACAGAAGACAAGCAATTGATCTTATCATAAGTGAGTATTAGAGATTGTAATTATTACAGATTATGATCCTTGTTCCGAGAGTATTAACCAGCCCTGAGACTCATTATTATCTGGCTTGATACTCATACTCTTTTTCCAAGAACTGCGGGCTAAATCTTTTTCATCCATATTCCAGTATGTGAGACCTATGCCTAGGTATGCTTGTGCATTATTAGGGCTAAGCTCAATAACCTCCTGGTATGCTGCAAGCGATTCTCGGAACATTCTTTTATCACGATAATAGCCACCGAGAGTAGACATAGAGCTCGCTAGCCACAGGCTTGAGTTTGGATTTACAGAAAGAGCATTCTTAAATGATTGTCTTCCCATTGCTGGATTTCCCAATCGATTATATTCAATCGCTAGGATATAATATGTTTGAGGCAATAAAATCCTGACCACTTCATTGTCAGGTTTATAGTGTAATAAGTCCTCCCATGATGCAGCCGCTCTTCCCCATTCTTGAGCCTTAAAATAACTTAGGCCTTGCATATATCTTGAGTCAGTATCCTCAGAATCAAGATATATTACATCACTGAATGATAGTGCAGCATATACATATTTACCAATATCAAAATAAAGATTCGCCAAAGAAACATGTGACTCTTTATCATCTGCATTTAGTTTGATAGAACGCTGAAATGCAGACTTAGCATCTTCTATATTACCCATTGCCAATTGTGTTTCACCAATTAGCTGTAAAAAACCATTGTGGGTTGGAAAATTCTTGTGACCTTCTTCGGACAAACGAAGTGCATCGGTGTAGTTACCCTCAACTAGACGCTGCCTAATAATTGTTAGCTTCTGTGCTGGACCATCAGGTACCCTCTTAGATGACATACCTAAGATCTGATTGCTTAGTGCCTTCTG
The DNA here is from genome assembly GCA_913043185.1 of uncultured Fidelibacterota bacterium. The sequence goes on from CAJWMI010000011.1 coordinate 16,527, forward strand.
ATCAGGATTATTTGTATACATGGACATGGCATCGACAGTACCCTTATGGTCTGGGTTAAGCTCAAGAGCCTCTTCAAAAGATTGTCTTGCCTTTTCATACTCTCCAAGCATAGCATAAAATGATCCCAAATAAAAATGAGCATCAGGATTAGTAGGATGTTTTTTTATTTGTCTTAGATAGATATCCTTAGCACCCTCCCAATTGCTAACAGACTCATAGTGAAGTCCAAGTTGCCGTTGAATATATATATTATCTGGGTTGTTCCGAGAATCGGCCTCATAGTCACCCGTGGTTAAAAATGGCAAACTTTCAATATTTTTAATTTTCTTTTTTGGCTTTTCAGCATAGATGTATCTGGTAGCCTTTGCCATTTCTTTATTGGACGCTTCTAACTGCCCTGTTAACTGATAGAGCTCATCCGCATATGCAGCTACATTAATTTTTGGTCCTTTGTTAATTATTGGAGGGCTTGTAGAAGCGGCAGGTACAGATTTTTTTTTCTTCTTACTGGATTTTTTCTTTTTTGAAGATTTTTTCTTCTTACTGGATTTTTTCTTTTTCTTTTTCTTTGATTGAGCTAATAGAGAGTCACCTAGACGTACCTCTCCCGAGGAGGAGATATTAAACCCTCCTGCTAAAATGATACATAGCAGTAGCCGAATTAATTGTCTAATCATAATGGGTTGTAACTTCGGATTACATCCGAATTTGAAAAATATTGGTATAACTACCAAACATTATTTAAAAGAAGATTTTTTATCCGTCAACCTTACAACAGCGAGGTAAATTATCGTATGCTGACTTTTCTGCTAAAGTATTATTCGCCTTATAACCTGCGCCAGCGATTTTTGCTTCAATCTGCTCTAGGCTGATTTTTTTGACATCAAAAACAACCTGCCCAGATTTTTTTTCTAGATCAACCTCTAGCTTCATTACACCATCAACATCAGAGACAGCGTTTTTAATATTTGTTTCACACATGCCACACATCATCGTAGGAAGCGCAATGCTTGCCTCTTTACCATTGGACACACTGCAGCCTGTTCCCATCATAACGATTAAGACAGATAATAAAAAAGACCTAAAACTCATATATACACTCCTTACGCTTATACTTAATTTAAATTTTAGAATTTGAACCTAAACAAGCATAATATGTTATTGCAATCAAAATCTAACATTGACAATCTAACTTGACTAACGATTTAACCGCCTTCAAATTGTCTTTGAAAAACGATCTCCCAATCTTCAATATTTTCTCCTGTTTTTACTATAGCAATGGCTGAAAAAGCTAAATACTCAGGTATGATAATATTTTTTGTAGCATAGTGAATGGACTCTGGGTCAAAAATTCCATAGGCTATGCTAAGGTGTGGATCAAAAGAATATTTTCTTAAAGAACCAAATTTCTTCTTACATTCGCCATACAAATACTTCATATCCTCATTATTATCTAATGCCAGATATAGAGACTTCCATTTTGTTTTTCCAGTTTTAATCCTCTTAACGTTTGTAGAAAATTGATTGTTTGTTTTTACAAGTTCAATAACCGTAGGCATAATCTGATCTATATTCAAATCTAGTCTACCATAGAGTGTACAATGAGGATCAAATGATGGCGTTTTTAATTTTTTGGATAATTTTATTATAAGATCTCGATAACTAGATCGACTGTCTTGCTCGAGAATGAGCCAGATTGAATAAACGCCCATCAGTTGTCTATAATACTTTTTATTTCATTTATTTTTTTATTCAATTGTTCTATAGAATTCTTATCAGATTTTTTAATCTTTTTGTTATACCTGCGTATTATCTTTTCTTTTGCCCGGCGCACATTAATAGACAACACTGGATCTAAACCAACAACACTATCAAGCAAATCAAAATGTGATCTGGAACCATGCAGCCCTATTTGGCCGATAACGGCCATGCGTACAAAACGATCATTATCTTGAATAAAAGGCAACATAAAGTCTAGGGTATTAGTTCTATATTTTTGATATTTTCCAAGCTCAACAAATACTTTTGGCCTAGACTGCCAGCTAAACACACCATACTGTGTAAGCTCTTTCAATCGATTATAGTTGTACCTGCTTCTCACTTTCCCAAAATAAAAAAGTGCTGCCTTTCTAATTACATCATTATGTGACTCAGTATTTAACAGTCCGTCAACGTATTTTTTTGCGCTGGATGAATCAACTATGGAAAGTACCCTAAAAGCATCTGCGATAGCATAGTAACTTGTATCTGATCTGATGATATTCTGCAAAAAGTCACTGACTTCAGGATCACCCACACTATATTTTAGGATATTAATAAACGATCGTTTCACCCTATTATCTTTTTCATTCTCCAGCCAGGTAAAATCGGAAGGTCTAATCTTTGGTTTGAGCTTTCCAAAGGCAGTACATGCCTCTTTTCTGACACCCCAAAAAGGGTCGCTCTTGGCCGCATCCATTAGTATATACTCGACAATTTTTCTACCTTTCTTCTTGGCAAGTTCATGCGCAGCCCATATCCTGTCAAGAGCACTGGGCGAGTGAATTAATTGATATTTTAAATCCGCTACGGATTTCTCCATTTTTAGTTTGCATGGTACCTTCATACCAGAGTTAAAGACCACCATCTTTGGTCTATTAGTGCAAGGAAGATCAAAAACAGTTTCTTTATCCTCAACCCATATAATATGTTCTTCAATCTTACCGTTATCAATTAAAATGGATACAGGCATCTTAAAAAGATTTGTAGTCTTTAAATCTTGGGTTTGCTTAACATGAATCATTAGTTTTTTTGTCCTATGATTGTGAGTCCAGGAAACCTCATACTCAGGAAAACCTGGCTCATAAACCCACTGCCTAAAAAACCAATCAAGGTTTTGGCCGGTTGTTACTTCTATCGATTTCTTTAGATCCATCGTCTCGACATTTTTCATTTTATTTTGTTTTGTGTAATGACGGATTGATTTCCAGAACCCTTGTTCTCCAAGTATATCTCTGAGCATATTTAATATTAAACTTCCTTTTGCGTATACGTGGCTGCTAAATAGCTCAAAAGGTTCACTATAGTTAAAGTCTACTGTTGGTCTTCTTTTTGTACTATCGGCCTTGTGATAGCCCCGGATCTCTCCGAGTCTTATATAGTCACCTTCATCTTTACCTCTGTCCTTGGTTAGGTACAAGCGTGAGAAAAATGTTGCAAACCCCTCATTAAGCCATATATGTGACCAATTTCGAGTGGTCATCATATTACCATACCACTGGTGCGCTAGTTCATGTGCGACAAGTCCATCACTGCTGTGGTCTGGTTGAGCTTTGGAGTCATACATAGTACGGTCTGTATTATGAGTGAGAGTGATATTCTCCATCCCGCCCCACATAAAGTCTGTTATAATAACCTGGTCATATTTTTCAAATGGATACTCAATACCAGTAACTTTATTAAAATACTCTATCATATCCGGTGTTTTTCCGAATGAACGATGTGCCTCCTTCTGATTCTCATGATAGACCCAATAATTGACAGGTAAATCTTTATACTTATCTTTGACCTTAACATAGTCGCCAACTGCAAATGAGATCAAATAGCTAACCATTGGATAATTTTCTCTCCAGTGGAACGTATGTGTACCATCTTTATTATCTGTTTTTGAAACAAGCTCACCATTAGAAATAGCCTGAAGATTTTTATCAACTGTTAGTTTACATTCAAACGTTGCTCTATCATTTGGATAATCATAAATAGGTACCCAATGATGGTTATCGGTTTCTTCTCCCTGGGTCCAAGCCTGAAGCCGTCTATTAGGGTAGGATGAGTCTGGCTTGAAAAAATAAAGACCTGTTCTCGGCGTAGAGGTATAGTTTATAATTATGGTTAATGTGTCTGACCAGGTGAATGACTTAACCAGATCCATATGTAATTTTTCCTCGCTCTGGAAAAAAGGTATATCCTTACCATCCAGTCTCACACGCCTTACTATCATATCTTCAGCATCTAGATCTAAGTTAGATACAGATGAACCCAGAGGACTAAAAGTGTGTGAAACCTTGCCGGTCACTTTTTCAGAAAGAAAGTCTAGTCTAATATCAATTACACTATGAAGAATATCTACACTACGATCTGGTGTAGAATGATGAATATTTTTTTCAGATTGTATAAATGATAAAAATAATATGGTAAAGATTATTTTCTTCATGATCCAGTCCTCTGTTTGCTACGAAAATTATAGCATTAGATCAATAAAGACTATTTATCATTTTTTGATTTATCAACGAATAAACATCTAGTTTTTTCATCAATAAAAAAAGGAGCCTCCTTTTTTTATTGAAAAAACTTCATTATCCAAGATACCTTCGTAGACTCTTACTTCTTGAGCGATGCCTCAGTCTTTGTATGGCCTTTTCTTTGATCTGTCTTACTCTCTCTCTGGTAAGATCAAACTCTTCTCCAATCTCATTAAGAGTCATCGCACTGTCACGATTGATACCAAAATACATTTCCAGGACCGCACGCTCACGTCCGGATAATGTTTCTAGCGCACCTGTTACTTCTTCAGACATAGACTCACGCATAATATTCGCTTCCGGTTCTTCTGCCTGATCATCTTCGATTATATCTAAGAGGCTACTGTTTTCACCATCCTGAAAGGGCGAATGAAGAGAGCTGTGCCTTCTTGAATACTGCATCGCCATTAGGACCTCGTCACCACTCATTTCTAACTGCCCACCTATCTCGTCACCCTTAGGCTGTCTCTCTACCTCCGCCTCAAGCTTCTCAGCAGCACGGGTAATTTTTGTAATCGTACCCACACGATTCAAAGGCAAACGTATAAGTCTTGATTGCTCAGCAAGTGCTTGCAATATTGACTGCCGGATCCACCAAACCGCATACGAAATAAATTTAAATCCTCTTGTATGATCAAAACGCTTGGCGGCCTTGATCAATCCAAGATTACCCTCGTTAATAATATCTGCCAGTGAAAGTCCATTACCCTGATATTTTTTTGCAACTGATACAACAAAACGTAGGTTGGCCTCAACCAACTCTTTCATAGCAGCCTCATCATTATTTTGTATACGAATTGCTAGCTCAACCTCACGCTCAGGCGGTAAAGGATTATACTTTCCGATCTCAGCAAGATACATACTTATACTTCCGCTAGAAACCTTACTCGCTTTTTTTGATTTTGAGGGTACTACTTTTTTACCAGTTATTTTTGATTTTGTAGATGCTTCTTTGTCAGCGGCTTTTTTTTCTCCTTTAGAAATAGCCTTGATTTCTTTTTTTATTTTTTTTGGATCTAATTTCTTTTCTTTTGTTTTAGCTTTTGGTCTTGGCAAGGGATAGGCTCCTATTTGTTAATTAAATAGCTTCAAATAAATCCGGCGATATTACAAAAAAAAACTTACTTAATAAACATTATCTTTGAAGTTTTAACATCAGCTCCTGATGTCATCTTTATGATGTATACGCCACTAGATAGGGAATATTCTGCAGTCTTATCTGGCTGCCATATAATTTTTCCAGATTCTTTTTCTCTTGTTGATAAATATTTATTATAAACATTAATTCCTGAAATATTAAAAATAGACAAAGAGACAGTTCTATCACTCACAACCTTGAACGGAATCACTACCTGCCCATTGAAAGGATTTGGATATGCTGGGTAAAGCTCAGGTTTTTGTGGAAAAATGATCTCTGGTTCACTACTCTGTAATACGGCAAACGATGGATAACGAGTAGACCCATCATTGTTTAATATAATCATCTCCCCGGATGAAATTGGTTCCCAATTATAAGATGCTGAGTTATTAGGTGGACTACTCATGACCGAGTAAAATGATTCTGTCTCACTAAATTTCAGACCATTACTACCTCCATAGACATACAAAGACTCTGAGTCAGAGAAAACACAGTTAAGCATGTACGGACTTATGCCTGCTTCTATCATTAAAGAAAAAGCAGCCTCTAGGCCAATTAATATATCATCAAAAGCATTAATCTGTTTCATTATTAATAACATAATAAGCTCTGAATCAACCACAAAGTTCCAGCCATCATCTCTCCAGTCCCCATTGCCAAAGGTTTGTGGAGGATTCTGCTCTAGCCACGTATCATCCAAGCCATTATCTGTGATTAAATTATAAAGCAATTCTTTTGATGCGCCCCCATTGTGGACAAAAGAATATGTTTTACTAGCTTCAAAAATCCATGGATGAGGATTAGGTATTAAAGTGGCTCCAGAGGTCGCAGCCCTAATATGAGCGATACCGATTCTATCAGAATGCTCACCAAACATCTCGTTCATGGTTGTCCAATAGTTTAACGAGTCTTGGTTCGCCGGAAGCTCAGAACGAAAAACAGTTTTGGCCATTGAGTCTACACTTATTCCATATCGTATAACAGCCCAACCATCCTGATTGTATTGGCTTTGATCATAAAGTGCGTCCAGCTGGTAACTAACAAACTCAAGATCCTCGTTTGTAGCCATGTTTAGTGCCAGGTCATTCTTTGAAATCACTGCCCAAATTCGGCAGGCAAAAATCTCAGCCGAAAAATGAAAAATGAAAAATAATGTGAGTATATATCTGTACATAAACTATTTTCCTGGATAAACTATTTAGAATGTCATATCAATAGAAAAACCAGATATGGTCTTAAACACGCCAAATGATCTTATCACATAGTCAAAACGAACCCTTGGACCTCTAGGAATTCTATAGTTAACGCCAGCACCATAACAGAGACCCTGCTCAGCATCTTTCATAAATATATCTGACTGACCAATTCTTAAGGATATGAGATCATTATACGAATACTCAGCACCAGCATTTATATATTCAACATTATTATTCGGATGGTTAGCGTCTCCAGATAATGTAATCCTATGAATTTTTGCAAACATATAGTCCTTGCTTATCCCAAAACGAAATAATAGTGGCATTGGCCACTTTGCAGCATCCATGTGTCCATCTATTTTATCATTATTACCATAGATAGTTTCATCAACATCATGATCAATTGCCGTGTTGATACCGTCCATGCCCATCTTATCACCAAAGTTTGAAATACTCATACCAATCCTCATTCCACCACTGGTCCTAAAAAGCGTGCCAATGTCAAAGGAGGCAGAGCTTGCTTTCATCTGCCAAATTTTTTCTTGAACGTATTTATATTGGATACCAAATGAAAATTGATCTGTTAATTTTCTGGAGTATGCTATCCCCATTGCAAGGTTGCTAGCGTCAAACTTTTCACCTGTACCTTCAGGCATCTCAACCGTCCTAACCATCATCTCATCCATGCCAACAGAGGTGTATGAAAAACCAATTGCATCAGCAGGAGACAAGGGAACTACGACTCCACCATAGTAGTACTCTGTTTCCACTAACCAAGGCGAATGGTAAAACTGAACCGAAGGCCTGTCTAAATTAATGATTCCAGCAGGGTTCCAATAAAGCGCACTAACGTCATTGGCTACGGAAACAAAGGCTCCTCCCATAGATAAAGATTTCGCTCCCGATCCGATCTCTAAAAATGATGCAGCCGTCGTAGCAACATTTGTCTGAGAGAACACAGTACTCGCGACAATAATATTTAATATAATATCCCTTATATACCTCATTTTATCACCGCAAACTTTCCGGTTGTTTCACCAATACCCGGTGCGTCAATATGGTAGATATAGATCCCATAGGCGATCTCTAGTCCATCCTTGCTTAACAGGTCCCACGATGCTGCACCGCTCTCAAATCCAGACTGATGATCAATCGTATCCACCAAATAACCTGATAGAGTAAAAATTTTGATCGTACACTCGCTAGGGAGATTAATAAAATCTAATTTTCTTGGTCCACGCCCAGAGGTGAACACATGTCTAGGTTCCCACGAGGCAGCAACAACATAAGGATTTGGGACGACGGCAATATCATTTAACTGCGTCTTTGCCGAGTCCTTGTTCACCCTTGATTGTGTCGTAGTAAACTCGTAGGTATCTGACTTGGAAAAAGGACGATAGGTAGCAAGCCTGTATACATCACCCATCTTTGCATGTACAATCTCTACCATAGCCGTATCATAGGTCACTACCTCTGTGTATGTCGTGTCTGTCTCTGTTATAAGTGTGTCAATCGTTACGGTCGAGGTAATATCTAACGAGTCCTGATAAAAACGGATAAACATATAAGGTGCCTGCTGTGCATTGCCATCATACGGCTGAATTAAAATAGGCTCATCTGGGTCCCAAACATAATCACGATCATAATCAAAAATTCTAAAATTAGGATCGTCATTATCTGTCACATTTTTTATTCTAAATGGTGTGCTTACATTACGACTACAATGGGTCACTGAGTCACCAATGTTCCCCTCAAAGATTAAGTGGAAATCTGCCGGATAGAGTCTCTGTGCTGTAATCTCTTGTCTATAGTTTGTCTCCCCTATGAGCCAGCCAGTAGAATCATAGTTTACGCCTACAAGATGGTTCTGAAGTTTTATTCGCATACCGTCAAATATTGGATTGCTGATCTCACCATCCATTTTTGCACTCTGATATAAAGGGAAATATTTATAGGATATGTCTGCCTTCCCAGCTGACAATAATTCAGAACTTAGTGCCCTTACAAAACCAGTTGCTGGATCAACATTATAGTCTACTCCAGAGGCATACTCAACGCTTCCATCTACTGAGCTGATAATAACTGAAGAAGTGTCAATATGATTTTGCTCAACCTTTGCAATGCTATCAACAAGAACAATCACCTCAGAAATTTCCTGATCGCTACGTACACTAAAAACCACATCATCATCAGACTGAAGCGTGGTAAACACAACACTGTAGGTGTGATTGTCTAAAATTGCATAAGCGTCAACCACCTCTAAATCAATATCCCCGGTTCCATATCCCTCAACATGAGTAATAAATTTCTGGTCTGGATTATCCAGTGTGTTTGGAGGGACATATCCGGCGACTGTTGCGTTCGGAAGAGCGATACCTGCATTTTGACTAAGCTGGACAACATTACCCTTAAGGTCAAGATCCAAAACAATAGAACACTCTGATGGCGCTATAGGCTGCAGATTTTCTCTATCGCTAAACCCAAGCTGATAAAAATCTAAATCGTATCCCTTATCATATGCGGTAACCGCATAATAATATTTTTGTCCGTTTATGACATCAAATGAGTCTACATAAGAATACTTTAGACCAGTGTCTTCTCCCATATCAAACTGTAAACCATTAAATCCCACAGGATGAGGGCCTCTCAGGCTGTCAGGAATATCATAAATAACCAGTGGCTTTTTAAAAGTGATATTGCCATAAGCATCTGTAACGGTGTAGGCATCAATAAAACCAGCGTCTGTACTCCTGTATACACGGTAGCCTTCGAAATCCATCCCATAAACAGGGTCCATTGATTTCTCTGAGAAATCATCCCAATAGAGCGTAACCTGCTTATCACCCGGTACTACCGTCAGACTTGGCTTGAGAGGTGGTTTAGCAAAACTATAATCGTTATCGTAGATATTTTGCATTGTGGTGGTATTCCGAAGTATGTCTGCCATATCATTACCAAATACCATGGCAATAGCAAATTTTTTCTTTTCTCCTGGATAGAGCGTTATGTATGCAGATCCATATAGAAATGTCTGATCGATATTCTGGTTTGGAACCTGAAACACTCCTGGCTTTAACTGGCCCCACATTACCTCATCATTATCAGGCCTGATACTGGGATAGCTTGCGGAATAAAAACTTGTTAGACCTATCTGGTCTGACTCATCATTATCCGTAATCTCAAAGTTTGGTTCGCCCACATCCGGAATCCCATTACCCTCAGTACCATCCTCATCAGGACCAGTGTATTCTAGGTGATACGTACCAAGACCATCCGCTCCTATGTCATCCCTATCTGCAAGCCAGTCTCCATCATTATCAATTCCATCAAACTGACTCTCGTCAATCATTCCATCACCATCATTATCAATTCCATCGGTTGGATTCCCTGGTGACTCTAAGAATGCCCAACCAAAATACGCAGGTACATATCCCCCATTTGCAGCTGTCCATCCGTCATGGTCCCACTGGTAGACAATATCATTATCCACATCAAAATAAGCATCATCATCTGAGAAATCACCATTTGAACTGCCAATATCCGCATCACCGTACATACCAAAAACAACACTGTCCAATGTTTTATCACTTACGTTCTCAATCAAATAGGTGATTATGATAATATCTTCTGCAGCCGGATGATTCCATTGATAAATACGAGTATCAAGTTTTACACCTAGTCCGCGCTTAGTACTATCTTCACTAGAGCTTGTATATGGGAAATAAAAAAATTCATCATTGAACTGGTCATCCATAACATAGTAGCTCTCTTGATCAGCACGAACATATTTCCCATAGGCACCGTTCCAATATCCATTCCAGTCCTCTTCTCTATTAGGCCAGCTTTCCGGCCAAGACTCTGGAATTGTATTTATCGCCATATAATCTTGATTCGGGTTGGCAAATCCCGGCAAGGGTTCAAAACCCCACTGATAGCCAAATGGTGACATATCTCTGAGACCAATAGCGCCATCGGAAACAATATGTTTTCTGTTTCCGCTAGAGTCAATCACACTCGCAGCGATAACAGGGGTGAACTCATAAAAATAAGAGTTACCCGATCCAATAGGATAAATCCCTGAGAATTGTCCTCCTCCATCGCCTATTCCACCAAAATTATAAAACCTGTTCATGATCCTATTTCCTGTGTGATCTGCATACTTTCTATCTATAACTGCACCTACCTTAGGGGTGTTTCTATGAGAAGGATCAGAAATGATTTTTTTTCGATGTATTCCCTGTGAAAAAAGGGACGCAAAAAAGATTAGTATAGTTAGATATCTTTTCATTCTACTTTAGACTAAGACTGAATCCTATTTTCACCTGCCTAGGACTAGAATAAAAATCTGGACGGATAAGATACTCATCAAGCGTGTTAAATCCAGGGCCACTTATCTGAGGCGTATAAGTAGGTAAAAGGGTATAGGTCGAACGACCGGTGTCATTGTAAACAGTTAGCTCATTACGTATATCAAAAAGGTTATACACATTAACATGAGCAGAGACCTGAAACTTATTAAGCAGAACAAAATTATAGTAACTCCTCATATCTACATTATAGGTCGCCGGCTCTCTTGCATTATTCTCAAAAGATGTACGAACGCCAACATACTCTGTTGTATAAGGTAGACCACTACCATAGGAGCAGACGACACTTATACCTGAATTTTTTATCGGGTGATAGGTCATGGTTGCGTTTAAGGTATGACGCTGGTCCCAGTCAAGCGGGACTAAAACTTTTTCAGGCTCTATGTTTGCCTGTTCATCATAAAATGCTGCAGCAGGATCTGAAGCATTACCCTCAGAGACACTATAGGTATAGTCAATATTCCCAGAAAAGGGGCCTCGAGGTCTCTTTGAAACAGCGACCGTAATTCCCCTTGAATTCGCATAGTCTTTATTGATGTATAGTCCGTACCTGTCACCAGCGACAAAAGACTGGACTATCTTAGTCGAGTTAAGATTTCGGATGTCTTTGAAATACCCAGTAACCTCTACCCCAAGATCCTGGCCGAACTGTTGCGAAAACCCTACCTCATACTGGGTGGTCCTCTGCGGCTTCATGTCTGCATTTCCCATTGTCGTACCAACTCCAGAGCTTGGGGGAACCTCAAACTCAGGGTTTGTGTAGAGATAACTAAAGCCAGGGTTTTGAAAAAAGTGTCCATAGGAAAAGTGTAGATAACCTTTATCTGTAATTGGGAATGCTAAAGCAAATCTGGGGCTTAGCTGATTTTTTGGATCTACATCTTCATACCAAGGGTCTCCATAGGCGTTAGACAATAATCGATCTTCATCCGTTTTCTCGTTTCCAATACTCATCTCATCCTCTGAAATCTCGCCATCTCCATCGAGATCAAAGTACTGATTGATCGGCTTTAAGGGAACCCTATGATTTGGGTCTCTCAGATCATTAACCGTTTTCCATTGTGGATCAAAGTAGTCGTACCTGAGACCAAAGTTTGCGACAATATTATCTGCCTCCATCTTATCCTGGACATAGAAAGACAACTCGCGAGGGTTACGCCCATCCTTTCCATATGAATCGTTTGTAGGAGAATATAATGGGTTCTGATATGTCGGAGCCATATCTGTATAATCGGAAAGCTGTACCTCAATATCAGTAAGGGTAATATTTGTTACCCTATACTCAAATCCTGTTTTAAACTGGTGTCTCGCATTTAGCTGACTGGTGAGCTCTGCCTTGAACGTGTTTACAACAGATTTTCTATTGTAAGCCCCCATAGAATGACCACCCGCATAATAATTATTAACAGGAGTATAATCATAAATAGTTGGGTTCACATAATAGATGTTAGAGTCTAGCTCTGGCCTATTTGAGAACCAGCCGCCTTCATCAGAAAACTCGAAGTCGAGCTCTTTATAAAACTCAGGGTCATCACTCAGATGGTTTCTGTAGTGATTGGTAGACTGTGACAGCATAATGTTGGCAAAGGTGGACTGACTGAGGGACAGGTCCATTCTAAATAGGTTTCCAATTCTAGTATTAAAATAATTGCTTCTGCCATCCGGGTTCCACTTGTATAGGTGTGAATAGTATTGGCTCTTGTTGTCACTATACATTCTGTTATAGCTCATTTTCATATAAGGAGTCACCCTCCAGCTGAGCTTAACCTGCGTTGTGACCTGCTCGTTCCAGTTCATGGAGACCCAGTCAAACGCATCTTCATCCCTTAGACTGTCAATATACGTAGGAATATCTTGATCCCAATCAGGAACATAACCATTCCCAATACCAACATCTTCATTCACCACAAAATTATTACCCTCAGGGTCCCAGACAAAGGTATTCGGATGAAATATTCTCTGGCCATGAAGATATCCATTATTCCTTTTAAACCTTCCGGAAGCAAAAAACGATAGCTTCTTTGGTAATATAGGCCCCTCGATATTTCCCTTAATATCAGAGATTCCGCTCAGGTTAAACTTTCCTAATTGTGGAAAAAGATCACTATCAGTTGAAACATAGCTGCCGCTGTTATAGCTGACGCTGCCCATATATTTACGGTAGCTGCCATCTTTGGTAATAATATTAACGATACCAGACATGGCCTGACCATATTCAGCGTTGAACGTACCACTGATAAACTGAAGCTCTTGGATAGCATTGTTCTCAATCTCAACAGAAACGCCAGAGTTAAACGGATCAGTAACGGTAATCCCATCAACCATATAGGCAATCTCACCACCGCGTCCACCTCTAACGTGTATCTCACCGTTTGAGCTGACCACGCCAGCCTGGAGGGCGATCACATCCTCAAACTCTTCGACAGGAAGCATCTCAACCTCCTCACTGCTGATATTGGCCTGAGAGTAGGTAACATCAGTCTGGATCATAGGTCTTTCCGCCTGTACGACTACCTCATTCATACCGATAACACTCTCCGATAGCTCCGCGTTTATGGTTGTCGTTAGGTCCACCTGAATACGAACATCGTTCATCAACAGATCCTGGTAGCCTATCATTGTAAATCTTATTGAATATTTTCCAGGAGGAATCTGAAGAATATAATAATTACCCTCTGCATCTGTCGCGGTTCCAAGGTCCGTCTCATTGATCAGCACATTCGCACCGGCCATTGGCTCTCCGGTGCCTTTTACCGTGACCCTACCAGCTAATTTTCCCGTTGTCCCGGCATCGACTAGGCTTATCGTAAACAAAAGATATACTAATGCTACAAACCGATGTAAATATTTTATAAACATAGTATACATAATTATTAAACTTTTATAAATTTATCGTCTATAGCGATATAAACTATTTAACAAGTATTAGTTTTTTTACCGAGTGGAACTTTGAGCTGGTCAGCTCATAGAAATACATTCCAGATGAGAGCATTTCACCAGCATCAGATGAGCCGTCCCACTTTACATGGTAGGAGCCTATATCTAGGTTATCTTTTACAAGAGTTTTTACTCTCCGACCAAGTAGATCATACACGCTAAGCGTTAGGTCGACCCTCTGGGGAACATCAAACTGTATCA
>CAJWMI010000012.1 GCA_913043185.1 uncultured Fidelibacterota bacterium
TCTCATATTCGTGCTGACCTAAAATATTCTTTCTGATAATTTTCTTCTTATATCTATGGGCATAAAAATAACTGGCACGGGTATATACCTCCCTCCTCATATTGAAACATCTAAGGAGACAGCATCATTTATTGATAAAAGCGAAAAATGGATCATCTCAAAGACTGGTGTTGTTGAAAGAAGAAAGTCTGATATTGATGTAGATAAAATGGGAGCTATTGCAGCATCTCAAGCATTAGAAGGAAACGCTAATCCCGATCTGATCATCAATGCCTCAGGCGTACCAAAACAAACGATACCTGATACTTCAGTATTTTTCCAACGAGAGCTGGGCCTAAATGATATTCCATGTTTTAGCATTCACGGAACATGCTTATCGTTTCTTATTGCCCTGAAAAATGCATCTGCCTTAATTGAGTCTAAATCCTATAATAAGATTCTTATCATATCTGCTGATAGAGGCACAATGGGTAGGAATCCGAATGAGCCGGAAAGTGCGGCACTACTAGGAGACGGCGCTGCTGCAGTATTAATAGAGTCCGGAGATAAAATAAATAATTTTCATTATTGGAAAATGAGTACCTGGTCTGATGGTGCCGAGCTTACAGAAGTTCGTGGCGGCGGCACTGCATTACACCCTCAAAATCCAATTACTAAACCAGAAGACAATCTATTTACAATGGATGGCCCTAACGTATATAAGATAGCCAGAAAAAAAGCATATAGAATGGTGCAGAAAACTTTTAAATCTGTGGATTTTGAAAAATCAGATGTTTCATGGATAATCCCCCATCAGGCATCCGAAAAGGCAGTAACTGCCTACCATGAATATGGAGGCTTTGATAAAAACAGAGTGATAAATATTTTAGATAAAACTGGTAACTGTGTAGCTGCTTCGATGCCAATGGCATTTGTCACTGCAGTTGACGATGGTAGAATAAACCGCGGAGATCTTCTTTATTTTATTGGTACTGGCGCTGGATTATCAATGGCCTGTGCTTTGGTAAGCTACTAAATCATAACATTGTACCTCATTGAATTATTATTAAAATTCAATCGAATAAAATCTATACCCTTTTATAATAAAACATATATTTTATGGCACTAATAGTTTTTCTATTTATAATAAACTCTTTTTTATACCCTTCCATCATCTCTCCCTCTGATTCAGATAGTTTAACTTCGATCCATGTGCTAATTGAGTGGGAGCAAAGGCCTTATATTAAAGAGTACAATATTCAAATTTCAGAAACAAATAATTTTGACCCTATTCTAATTGATACGGCCTCTAATATTCCTCTCTTTATTTGCAAAAACAATTTGACCTGGGATAGTCAATACTTTGTTAGAGTTCAATCTGTAGTTGATGAAATCCCTCAGTTAGATTATTACGATACAACAACCTTCTATATTCTAAATCCTCAATACACAGATGTAGGCACAATTAATACAGTCACTCATAATGAAAATGAATATTTTGAGGGGATAACTATTTTTGGATTGTTTAACCATCATCAGAGTATAGCTTTCGACAAAAATGGGAATGAAATTTGGAACACTGGAGATCACAATAATTTTTTTATGACAACTATTGATCGTTATGGAAACTTTAATGGTTTTAAAGATGAAGGAAATGTGAATAAACCAATAAAATTTAATTTCAAAAACGATATACTATGGATTAGCACAGATCATGGAGACAGGCACGAATTTAGAGAAATCACTGAAAATCATTACATGTATATTGAGCCAAAATATCAATTCGGTGTAATTCCAAATGGTGAATGGACAAACAGCTTTATTCAAATGGGCTATCTTGCAGATGGAGTCACACAAGAATTAAATTGGAAAGCACAACAGATTTGTATAAAAGACCATTTAAATCAAAAAATATGGGAGTGGGATCCATTTGAATATTTTAGTATGAATGATTTTGATTTATATGGAACCTGGTTTACTGCGGTTCATAATGGTTATTATGATTGGACACACTCAAACTCTTTCTGGTATAGTGAGCCAGAGAGTGCAATCTATTTATCTTCAAGACATTTATCTAGAATCACCAAGATTGATTATCCTTCCGGAAATATAATCTGGAATATTGGCCCAGGCACAAATCATAACCTCGGCGAAGATAATCTTTGTGATGAAATTGGATTTTCATTCCAACACCATATTCAAGAACTTGATGATGGCAGTTTATTATTTTTTGATAATGGTAACAGAAGCAATATTTTTAGATCAACAGAGATGAATGAAAGCAGAATCCTCAGACTAAGAATAGATAGTCTAGATTGCGAAATAGTTTGGGAATATATGTTGCCAGGAACGAATTATAGTAATTCAATGTCCGGTGTAAGTTTATTAGATAATGGAAACTATCTTATCGCCACCAGATCAGATAGTGGAAAAATAATTGAGGTAAATAATAATAAGGAAACAATTTGGGAGGCTGATCTTAATGTTGACTTACATGAAACAACTCCCGGCATTTACAGGGCATTCAGAGTTCCATCTATTTTCCCTCAAGCATACTCTGTAGTTTTTAATAATTATGAAAATATTTTAAACAATAAAAAAGGAATAATCTTGGGAAGATCTGATGATTTATCTGTGGAAATTTATAACGAAGGTGGCTATGGACAAGAATATTCATATTCATTAAGCGACTCACTAGGATTAGAATTTTTTAACAAAACAGGTACCATATTTATACCTAATAATGAAAAATATAAAATGTCTTTCCCGATGCCAGATTATATACATAAGAGTAATCTTTCAAATAATTTAATATTTAATATTATTCCAACGAATCACTCTTATGCCCATAAATCTTATAACATAGATTTATTAATATTTAACTCAAATATTAATAAGGGCCATATTATATCAACCTTCCCCAATCCTTCAAAATCTGTTACCACTTGTAAAATATATTTACTGGAGAATGAGAATGTTACCTTGCAAGTATTTGACATACTGGGAAATAAAATTGAACAATCAAAAGAAAAATTTTACCCTCAAGGATTGAACCATATCAAGTGGAACCCTAGAAATAATCCTAGCGGTGTATATTTATTACAAATAATAACAGATAGTTTTACTGAAGTAAAAAAATTAATTGTGATCAAATAATCTATATAGATTAATCAATATATTATTTAACCATAAAAGGATTTATTAGACTAATTCTAATAATAATGATTCTTATTCAATCATATTATTTTGTTAAGATCACCTTCTTAAAAAGTCTGTCTCTTGAGGTTTTTAGTTCAACAAAATATATTCCTGAACTAAACTCCGATGCATTCCAGTTAAATTTGTAAAGGCCTTTAGATGCATGTGAATCAAATATTATATCGACTAAAAATCCTTTAATATCATAGACTGCGATCGTTAACTCTTCATTTTTTAATAGCCTAACCTCAAAGCTAGTTGTAGGGTTGAAAGGATTCGGGTAGGGGCTATCGATCTTAATGCTAGAAGGAAATATGCTTGACGCATCAATCATAACATTATCACATTCCTGCTGGGCTTCTATTTGAAATGAATAATAAAACTGATCAAGGCTGACATTAAAATTTTCACTGTTAGAGATACAATC
Source organism: uncultured Fidelibacterota bacterium (assembly GCA_913043185.1). The sequence goes on from CAJWMI010000012.1 coordinate 3,605, forward strand.
AGGTACATTTTCACATAGCCTGTTACCGCCTATGGCAAAATAAGGAAACCACGCGCTGTCGTCGCTGCTCCAGTCAATACTCATAGAACAAATACAGTCTGGTAGTGTGGTAAGATTATTATTAAATAACCACAGATATTGTAACTCATTCAGATTGCATAAAGATGATGGAAGTGAATCAATCTCATTATATCCAAGGTCTAAATAGGTTAGATGAGATAGACTGTCAATATCTTCAATGATACTTCTTAGTATATTGTTTGATATGTAAAGAGATCTAAGCTCTGTTAGCATATTAAAACTTTCTGGTAATAAAGATATTCTGTTCCACTCAAGATATAAGCCACTTAGGCTGGTCCAGTTTCCAATAGTTTCAGGAAGCGTGTAGATAGTATCGTTTACTCCTGCACTGTTTCCATAGTTTCCTGCTACAAGTATTTTCAATCTCCCGTCAAACCATGTTTGTGTTCCTAACTCTAAAGCTGAGTCATATTGCAGCTCGTTTAAACTAATCAGGTCATTCAATGCTTCTAGATCTTGATCATAAAAACAACTATCCCCCGCCAGAATATTTACATTTCCAGGGATAGAATCAAAGTAAGTAAAAGCACTATCACATTGCGAAAAAACAAATCTTGTTATCAAAGTAAAAGCCAATATGAAATATTTTCTATTGTTCATTTTTACTTTAGGTATAAGACTTTCTTTAGCTGATTTTCATTCCTGTAGTTCAGTCTAATAAAATATACGCCAGATGGTAAACCATCGGCGCTCCATTTAATGTCAAAGTCATGAAAATTATTATTAATAGGAATGTTTTCAATTAACCTGCCGTTAACATCATGGATCTCAAGATTAGATTCTATATCTTGAATATTAGTTACTCTAATATTAATTGTAGAATTAAACGGATTTGGATATGGCGTTAACAAAGAGGCTTGATCAGGTACTAAGAATAAATCTGTGTCAGTATGTAATTGTCCTATAAATAATGGAGAGGTGACTGTCTTTTGCATTAATGGTTTGTGAACAGGCGTTACTTGAAATTGGCAATGGTTTTCTGTTATTGAGTTATATGTGTTCCCACTAAATGTAATAATATGCTGCTCACCAGGTGAAAGATCTATAGAACCATTATAATCACTAAACCAGTCTAGATTTTCAGAAAAATGATAATTATATGTTTCAGATTTTGATCCCTCGTTTTTGATAGTAAAAGAAATATTAGCATCACCCTCTGGAAGGTAAACACCCTCGATCTGGCTACTGTTCATCCTAAAGTCATCAATGATAACACTAAAGGCTATTGGGTAAAGCCCAGAAATACGATGTGCACGATATACAGCACAAATAGGTTCGCACATATTGTAGTTTCCTTGCCAAACCATCTCACCGTTTTCGGAAACCTCTAAAGAAGTCCCATTACCTCCTACTGTTGTAATTAGGTAGTTTCCATTATCAAGTTTTTGAGCATTTCCTGATGCAAAACCAAACAAATTCTCGGGGAGAGAATATTCCCAAACAATATCAGCAAGGTCATTGTCAATTGAAATCTCAATCGCCCTTGTTATGGGTGTAGATGTACCTAAAAATTCTTGACTAAGGTTACCGTTATCAAGCGTTACAATATTCCCGTTATCAAGTCTCTGTAGGCTATGCTGAAAGCTAAACCCAATATCATGACCTATGGTAACGTCGCCTGATGGCATATCGCGGCCCATGTTCCATATGATATCTCCACTTGGGTATGAAATTTTTGTTATTCTTGAAAGGTGCCTAGTGGATATATATATTGCACTTTCCTCCTCGGAAAATATTACAGCATTGACATGTGTCCAGTCATACTCCTGATAGCCAGTAGAGCTGGGAAGCCAGGTTCCACCTATTGCGTCAAAATCATCCATAGAAAAATAATCAAACACGCTCCAGCTCCATATTTCCTCTTTGGTATCTTTATCCCACTCCACAATCCTATCACCTACCCAAGGAAATTCTAGCGTAATACCATTGGCTGAAAATCCAAATCCCTGGTAGCTAGATGTCCATGACCCAATAGGTATAGGCCCTAATTGACTTACCGCAACAATACCCAAATAATTTCCATTAGGGAGCTTAATTAAATCATGGTGCAAGAATTCCTCATTTGGCTCTTCCCAGATAAAATCATTATCAATTGAAAAATCGACTCCTGGAAGATTATTCTCTAAAGAAGGGTCTGAATAACAGCCTAGCAAGTCAAGATAGGGTGTAGAATTATAGTAGACAATATTATGATCACCGGTATTCCATACCTCCCTGCCATTTTGATCAATCATTGCACTAAAATAGTTATAGAAAGAACCAAAAATAGTCAATCCTGAATTAAACTGCTGATCATTATATAGATTAGCCGTTGCATCTGAGCGTTTTGCATCTGTAGTAAATGTATTTGCACCTGACCATGAACCCTGTTGGTTATTATAAACAGGTTTAATTCTCCAGTAATAATTATTGCTCCATTCAATATTATTCTTTTCAATAAACACTAGAGAACTAACGATAGTATCAGAAACTACTGAACTAAAATCATCCTGACTTGAGATCTGGAATCTATATTCTAGAGCATCTGGAATTTGCTCCCATTCGAATAACACATGTACATAGTTTAGTATACTATTATTAGCTGGTGAAACAAGCTCTGCGTAGAGTGCGGAATAAAAAATCAAAAATCGAATAAAAATGTATAAAAATATATTTTTTAGCATTAAAAATTTCAATAATATAATTTAACTAAATAAAGTTTAAATATATCCTAACTCTTTGATCTTATGATAAATCTGATCCACTAGTTTTTCTGGAGCGATCCCACTTGAATCAATAATGATTTCAGCATTTTTCGGCGCCTCGTATGGGTCTGAAATACCTGTAAACTCTTTAATAACACCTTCCCTAGCCAGTTTATATAGGCCTTTTACATCACGCTCTTCACACTTATCTATAGAGGTAGACACGTAAATCTCAATATATCCACCTAGCTTTGAGATCAATTTTCTATTAAACCTTCTATCTTTTTTATACGGGGCTATCGGCGCACAAATTGCTATTCCTTTATTTTTAGTAATCTCACTAGCAACAAACCCAATTCGTCTTACATTTAATGATCTATGCTCCTTTGAAAATCCTAACTCACTAGATAAGTGTGTTCTAACTATATCTCCATCCAATAATGTTACAGGTCGATTTCCATTTTCTAATAGTTTGATCAATAAACCATTTGCAAGCGTAGACTTCCCTGAGCCAGATAAACCGGTAAAAAAGATTGTAAAACCTCTTTCTGCTTTTGGAGGCCTCGATTTTTGCAGTTCTTTTGCTACCTCTTGATAGGTGAACCAATCAGGTATATCCGTTCCCTTATCTAAATGTTTACGCAGCTCAGATCCTGATACCATTTTATAATCGATTCCATCAGGTACCTCATCGATGGGCTTGTAAGAATTCTGATCAGGAAGGTAAACTAAAAATTTAAACGGAACCATCTGAATACCTATCTCATCTTTATACTTTTTGATAATATCCTGAGCATCATATGGCCCATAAAATGGATTGCCATCCTTATCATTCCCGGGACCAGCATGGTCTCTACCTACAATTAAATGTGTGCACCCATAATTTTTTCTTATGATAGCATGCCAAAGAGCCTCTCTAGGGCCACCCATGCGCATCGCCAGAGGCAATAAGCTTAGTATCACTGAATTATCTGGGTATTTGTCCAACACATGATTATAACAACGAACTCTAGTATAATGATCTACATCTCCTGGCTTGGTCATTCCGACTACCGGGTGAATTAATAGATTCGCATTTATTTCTTTCATTGCACTTAAAGTCATTTCAACATGGGCACGATGAAGAGGGTTCCGAGTTTGAAATGCAACAATATTATTCCATCCCATTTCCTGAAATTTTTGTTTTAAAACCTCAGGAGTATGTCTTAAGTGTTGATAATCGTAATGGCGAGGAGATTCAATACAATCTAGGGGTCCTCCAATATATGATGGATTACATTCGTTTAATAAATAATCAACACCGGGGTGACAATCATCATCTGTTCCAAAAACTAATTTTGCCTCTTTTATCCTGTCTGGCACCCAGATATCAGTTATTTCCATGATTGCTAAAGAAAAACCTTCTTTATCTTTTAATGTAATTTTATTGCCAATAGATATTGACTGAGTAAACTCAGATGTCACATCAAGCATTATTGGGATTGGCCATAGTGTCCCATCATTTAGTCTTAAATCATTTATTACAGATTCATAATCATCTTTACCAAGAAATCCACTTAATGGAGAAAAACCGCCATTAAGGATCATTTCAAGATCACAGATCTGCCTGTCATTTAATACCCAACTAGGATAGTTAATTGATTTATCCTTTAATATATTTTTTGATTGATCGTTCATAATATTGTTAAATCAACTTTTCTAATTATTAATTATATAAACTCTAATACAGATAATAATATTTGTTTAATCTTGCTGAATTAAAAAAGCTTCAGTAAATATCTCATCATCTAATTTTGCATCAGGCTTAAATGCTTCTACTCTCATAATCGTATGGTTGCCATTCGGTTTATGCATTTCCAACACAGTAGGTAGCCAATAGTTTCCTTTTTTTATTATATCTTTTACGAATAATGTTTTATCCAACACTGATTCTTTAGAAAAATATTCTATTTTCCTTATCTGCCATAATTTTTCATCTACAAAAATCTTTTTCCCCCAATAAGAACTTTTTCTAATTGGTTTTGAAAGCAAGACAATACAACTATGATTATCCACTTTTTTCATTCCATCTAAAATAAAAGTATCATCATCAATGTTACGATTATCTAGGTCTTCATATATAAAGTCTGTTGCCATAAAGGACTTTCCTTTTTCTTTAGACTTAACACGTTTAGCTAATTTTAATTTGGGAAGAAAAAACCACTGATCTGATGAACCATCATCCTTTATCCAGCTTAATAAACCTGTACCATTAACCGATTTTGGTTTTAAAAATTTCACCAGAGACTTTTTAGAGTGTTCTCCTGATCTATATTGTTTATCATATTTTAAAAAAGCTCGAGTTTTTCGTTTAGTCTTGCCAGACTTCTTTCTAACAATTTCTAGATGTATCTCTGATATAGATGATAATGGCTTTGGAGTATTCATGACCTTTTCCATTACACCAATTGCAGTATAATTTTTATCAAAAGAGTAGACAAAGGAAAAATAAATAACAAAAATGAAAAATTTATTCAGATTCATTTTCTTTTTCATTTTTAATAAATAAGAGACCTATGGGTGTGAATATTAGACTTATCAGTGCGACAACTAAATAATCTTGTCCCTGTTTAAACTCCGATAGTCCTGCAGCTTGTAAACATAAAAATATATAGATAATAATAAGTAAATCCGTGTTATTGTTTGCCCAAACAACTATATCTTTTAGAGAAATGTCAGCCAAACTCATTAATCCAGCTGAATCGTTTGAAATGCTGACTATCCACCATATTATCATAATAATTGTAGCTAACAATATTACAATACTAACTGTTCTATCTTGATTGACTTGCATTATTTTCGAATAAACTCTGGATCGATAAGACTAACCATCGCAGGTAAAATAGCCATCCCGCCGATTAAACAGAAACATATAGATGCCATAATCAAAACACTAAATGCTTTCAACGGCATAAATACAGAATACATAAGAACAGAAAATCCTACCATTACCGAAATACCATTGAATAAGATTCCCTTACCAGAAACTTTCATCGTATTTGCAACAGCCTGGTCTAGTTCACCACCCTCCCTAATGTGCTCGCGAAGATGCCACAGAAAATGTACTGAATAATCAACACCAACGCCAACCAGAATACAAGTGAGTAATGAAGTCGTCATGTTCAATGGAATACCAAAGTTCCCCAAAAATCCAAATATCAGTAAAACTGCTAGGGACATCGGTAAACTTGCTAAAATACCACCAATAAAAGATCTAAACACGATAGACATTATTATTAATATTATTATTGCTGCGATAGCAAGACTGATTATCTGCCCTCGTATAACAAGATGACTTACAGCACCTAATAAGGCTGCTGGCCCTGAAAGCATTGGCTTTATCGGCTGCCCATCGTAATAATTCGAGTGTATATAATCCTCAGTATCATCAACCAATGCCATTAGATCAATAGTCCTAACTTTTTTTATTCGAACAAAGCATTGAGTAAAATCTGGATCATCTGTATCATTTAATATTAAATCAAAATCATTATTCTCCCCGGCAATCGAATAAAGGAACATATACTGCTCAATAAGCTCTCTGCTTGAAGGTATTTTCAAAGAATCAATGTTCCCGTTATTAAAAGAATAATGCATTTTTTTTATTACGTCAGCGATAGAATAGGTTGAACTAACAGCTTTATTTTTTTCTTTTATATGCTTCATTAGTTTGTCAATGTGCTTTAAAGAAAGAGGATCATATATATCACCTTCTATCAGAATATTTAACTGAGTTGAGCCACCAAATGTATTACTAATCACCCTGCTGGCCTTTCTAATTTTTGAATCTTCTGGGAAGAAATGATCTGGCACTGTATCAATCGTAATGTCTCTTATTCCAAAAGAGAATAAGAATATTCCAACAAAAAGAGTTGCTAAGAAAGGTATACGATTCCTAACAAAAAATTTTCCCCAGTTGACAAGAAATTTATTAACAAATTGCAGGCTATTGTCCTTTCCCAAATATGTAGGTCTAGGAACCAGAATTAGTATTGCCGGTATAAGGAAAAGGCTTAACAAAAAAGAAACTGCAATTCCAAATGATACAAGTAAACCTATCTCTCTCACTTTTGACAATTCATGGGTCATCAAGCTCATGAAACTAATTACTGTAGTGATTCCAGCAAGAAAGATTGGCATCCCAAGTCTTTTCATAGTCCTTTTAAGAATTTCAGTTCTGCTTAAACTTTGATCCATCTTGGTAAATTCATAATAGTGTGAAATAATATGAATACCGTAATTATTTGCGATTGCGATTAGCATTATTGGAATCAAACCACCGATAATTGGAACAGAAATATCTAACCAAGCCATAAGTCCAAAGGTCCAAAGAATTGAAAACCCTACAACAAATAGAGGAAGAAAAGTTCCGGTCCAACTTCTAAAACTTAAGATTAATAATAAAATCATTAGGCCTAAGGCTATCGGAGTAAATGTCCTCATATCACGTTTGACACTGTCAATAGATTCAGCAGAAGATATAATAGGGCTAGCAAGATAAATCTTTTCTGGTTCTTCAAAGTTCTTTACTATCCTATATAACCTTTCTCTGAATTCTATCTCATCAAAATCTGTTGATGCTGTTATCTGCGCAACAAAACACATTATATCCAAATCGGCTGATACTAAATTCCCTATGATATCACTAGCATATATTGTCTCAATAAGTTTTGCACTTTCTATTGAATCAGAAGGTATTTTTTCAATGAGATTTTGGATCTCAAATCCACCGTCATCAGGAACGATATAGCTTTGATTATAAATTGAAGCAACCCTGCTTACTGATGGCATATTTTCTAAAGAATCATGCAATAATGAAAATTTAATTAAAGTACTTTCAGATAATAAGTCTTCCGACTCCACTGCAATAATAACGATCTCATTGCTACTAAATAGATCTTCAGCCAGTTCCATATTTTTCACTATTTTATGATCGGCTGGAACAAGAGATCGTAAACCAGGATCAATCTCTAAGTCTGGGATTTTCCATAGAAAAAATGTAGTAAAAAGAATAATAGAGGCTATAATAGAGCGTGGATAGTGTGCATCCAGCAAAAATATACGTTTTGTTAATGTTCTTAGATTCATGATTATATTAAAGACATGGAATTTACATTGTAAAATTTTTAGATGTTAAGAACTACAAAACCTAATTTTTTTGTTAGTAATATCTCGGATGACACAAAAAAGATATTCATTTAATGATCCGGTAACCGTTTTAGCTAATGGAAGTTTCCCTACTCATCCCATTGCAAAAAAATACTTGAATAAATCTGGAACAATAATTTGTACAGATGGCGCAGCAGATAAATTAATTGGCTCTGGCAGGAATCCTGATATCATCATTGGAGACTTTGATTCTACATCAATAAAAGGTGCGGATCGAACAGGGAAATGGATCGAAAAACCAGACCAAAATAAGACTGACCTAGAAAAAACATTTGAATGGTGCATTATGAATAATATTAAAAAAATAGTGTTACTAGGCTCTAGCGGAAAACGTGAGGATCACACGATAGGCAATTTATTCACCCTCGCAAAATACCATGATAAGATTCAGTGTGAAATAATAACAAACCATGCCAAAATTATTTGTGTATCTGGAGAAAACTATATCTCTGCAGATACTAATCAGAATATATCAATTATAGCTACAGAACCAATTGAAAGTATTACCCTAGATGGATTACAATATAACATGAAAAATGAGGGTCTATTACCATCTGCACGCGCAATATCTAATAAAGTAATTAGTGATAAATTTTACTTAGGATCGACCGGTAAAGTACTGGTGTTTTTAAACCACATAAGCTAAATGAATATAAGTTATTACGACTTTTTAATTGTAATCGGATATTTTGTTATACTTTTTATCATCGGGTTTTTTCGCATCCAAAAAAGTAAAATAAGTCAGGCAGATTATATCCTTCATGGAAGAAAATTAAGCCTACCTGGATTTATCGCAACCTTAGTCAGTACATGGTATGGTGCAATATTAGGGATAGGCGAGAATACATATTTATACGGAATCCAAACCTGGTTTATTTTTGCTTTACCTTATTATATCTTTGCTGCAGCCTATGCAATATGGCTATCTGAAAAAATATGGAAAATAAACCTATTATCTATTCCAGATATTTTTAGAAAAAGTTATGGATCTCAAACCGGAGTTATAAGTGCCTGCCTTATATTTTTTCTTTCTAGTCCGGCACCATATATACTTAGTCTAGGTATATTAATAAAATTTATTTTTAACTTAGACCTAATCTGGGGACTCTTGATAGCAACGGTATTTAGCACTGCATATGTATGGAATGGAGGACTATCAGCAATAGTAAAAACAGATTATTTTCAGTTAATATTAATGTTTACTGGTTTTATACTTTTAGTATCTTATTCATGGATCGAATCAGTATCACCAATTGAACTATTTAGATCTATATCATACAGCCACATAGAGCCACTAGGAGGAAACACGATTCAATATGTTCTAGTATGGTTTTTTATAGCAATCTGGACAATAATTGATCCTAGTTTTTTTCAACGATGCTCATCGGTTGATAAACCAGAGAATGCTAAAAAAGGACTGATAATTTCAATTGGCATCTGGTTTATATTTGACATTCTCACAATAACAGCTGGTTTATATGCATTTATTTTTATCGCGCCAGAAAATCCTCTTATGGCATATCCTATGCTAGCATCCAAAGTACTTCCTCCAGGACTCTTGGGAATCTTTATCGTGTCCCTTTTTGCCATAATTATGTCAACTATAGACTCAATGAGTTTTGTTAATGCGATTACATTTGGAAGAGATATAGTATGGCGAAACAGACCAAAAGATGCAAAAAAAAATCCAGTCTATCTTATAAAAAGAGGACTTATTGCTGTCGCAATATTATCAATTTTATTATCAATCTCGATACCATCAGTGGTGCAACTATTCTATACTCTTGGATCAATAGTAATCCCAGGACTGATCCTTCCATTTATTAATGCACTGACCAAAAAGAATAAAGCCATTAATCACTATTTTTCATCATTATGGCTATGTCTTCCTGTAATAGCATCTTTTGTTTGGTTTGGCCTTAAAAAATTAAATATCGAATTCTTACCACCTATTGAACCATTCTTTCCGGGAATGCTAATATCCATACTTTTCTATTTAATCCTAACATTCAGCTCAAAAAATAATAAACTAGTCTACGACTCCATATCCTCAGAATAGTCACCCTTTGTCGCTAGACTATTTAACTTGGCACGCTTATAAAATGCTTCCTGAGCATCGCTAATATTTTCGTCCTTTCCTGCCCATGTTTTTAAGGCCGGCGCTTGCAAAGCACGCCCGTAAGAGAATGTTAGATTCCAAGGGGAATTATTACCTAATAATTGATTCATTGCATTTAAGTGAGCAGTTGCATGTTCATCGCTCTGCCCACCTGATAAGAATGCTATACCTGGTACAGCAGAAGGAACAGATCTTTTAAATACTGTCACTGTAAGCTCAGCAACTTGTTCCACACTGGCTTGATCAGGGCAATTATATCCGGATAGAACCATATTAGGCTTAAGAACCATGCCCTCTAGCTCAACATTCTGCCCATAGAGCTCGTAAAATACTGTGTGTAACACCTCCTCTGAAACAAAAAAACTATCTTCAATAGGATGAGCTCCATCCATGAGTATTTCTGGCTCTACAATTGGGACAATACCATTTTTCTGACAGAGCGATGCATATCTAGCCAGAGCATGTGCATTTGCTGAAATACAAGTCCCCGAAGGCTCACTATCGCCAATCGTGATCACGGCTCTCCATTTTGCAAATCTTGCCCCAAGAGAGTAATATTCTTTGAGCCTATCATCTAGACCATCAAGCCCTTCGGTAACTTTCTCATTATCCGTTCCTGATAAGTGCTTTGCACCTGCGTCCACTTTTATTCCAGGTATCACCCCAAGGTCTGACAAAAAATCTGGAAAGGATACTCCTCCCTTAATCGTGGACTGTCTTATGGTCTCATCAAAGAGAATAACACCGCTAATAAAATCTTCCATACCCTTAGTGGTGAATAACATATCACGGTATATATTCCTATTTTGTTCTGTGCTGTCAACATTTATAGAATCAAATCGCTTTTTACAGGTCGGATTGCTCTCATCTGCTGCTAAAATACCTTTACCTTTTATTGTCATCGCTTGCGCTATATCTTGCAAACTATCAAAATCTAAACTCATTTTTTACCTTTCATTTATTATTTTTGACTAATCTCATTCAACATATCATTATACCAATCTGTCTTATAATCAAAAGGCTTTCCGCCTTTTATCCTATTAAAATTAATTAATCCAAGCTTATTATCATTGTCCATGTCTTTGCCAATGACCCCACTTCTTTGATCTAAAGCGACTTCCGCGGCAAGTCCTGCTGAATTTTGTATCAGTTCGAGGTCTCTTTTATTAGGCTTTGCCGATCGAGCAAAGTAGCCGCTTTTTTGAACCAATGTTTTTTCTGCGTGAAGAGCACCTGAAAATTGTTTTGCAAACCATTGTCCAGGATTAATCTCATCTAGCCTAACATGACCAAAAGCATCCTTAGGTATTGTCTCCCCATTATTTTTCATTTCACGTACAATAGTTTCTAGTCCTGCACCCTCACTTAAAAAAATATTTACGCCATCTTTTTTATCCATTATATCTTTTAGGCGACTTACCTCAGTCTGAAAATTAAAATCTGATTCTGGGATATAAATTGCATCTATATCCCAGCGTTCTTGATCAATCAATAGCTCTGGGAGAAAGGATCTTTTCTTCATCCTTTCTCTATATTCGAGGGCTGTTTTGGCAGTTAGCCAACCACAATTTCTTCCCATAACCTCATGAATCAAAAGTTGGCGCGTACTGGTTGTGTTTTCATTAACAATATTTTCAAAGAAAATAGCACCTTGTTCTGCCGCTGTCCATGCTCCTAAAGTCTGGGATATTGGATAGACATCATTATCTACAGTTTTTGGTAGCCCTACAACCGTCAAATCATATCCATTATCTTTTAAATAAGCAGAAAGCTGAGCGGCCATTGTATTGGTATCGTCTCCACCAATGGTATGCAAGATATTTATACTATCTTTCTTTAACTGTTCCGCAGCTATTTTTAACGGGTCTTCTCCATCTTTTATATACCCGCGATAAACACAATCCTCTATGTTGGTGAGTTTTACCCTACTATTTCCTATAGGACTACCACCAAAGTCAAAAAGAACCTCATATCTACTACGAATAGAATCAGGAAACTCGATCGACTTACCAAGTAAAAGACCGCGATATCCATTTAGATAACCCACTATCTCTGCCGATGGGGTCGATTGATTATATTCATGAATAAGCGCCCCAATACTAGAAGAAAGACACGGGGCTATGCCTCCTGCTGTTAGAAAAGCAATTTTCATAATTAATTATTCAATTATAGACCTATTGTTTCGCAGATCTAGACCAGCCTAATTCTCCATACCTATCATTTAAAACAAGTATCCCATCCATATCCTTATTCGTTCCAACATACGCCGTTGGCTGCTGGAATTTATTAAACGTTTGAATATATCCGTTATTCTCTTCGCCAGTTCCTAGATATAATGTTCGCTTCTGGTCTTGATTATAGGCAGTTATAAAGCCGCCGTAGCCATCATCCATTACTGTAATTGAGTTTACAATAATATCACCTAGGTTTTTCTTTTGCTTAGCACCCATAAGTGTAAAAATCAGAGTAGCACTTAAAAATCCAATACATAAACTTTTTATATCTATACTTTTCATGGTAATTCTCCTTATAAATCTTTTATTAATTCATTTATCAAATTTTTCTATTAGATCCTGCATCTTTATAATGCTCGGATCATTAGCATAATCCTTATCATTAAACTCCTTATGCCAAACTCTCCTTGCATACAAAATTCTAGCCACTAATATAATTGTATATAAAAATAATAATAATAGAAACGCTCCAACATAAACTTTATTATTGCGATCAATGAAGACCAGCATTAATAACAAAATAATCGGCATCAATCTAATTATTTTTTGAACTACGTTTCCCAATATTATTTCCTCAAACTGGTCTCAACAAACTTTAGCATCTTTCTTTGCTGAGACAGCCAGCCTAACCTTGTTTCTATATTAATATAGCGAACGCCATTATCTAATGCTGCCCATGACAGCGATCCATTATTGTTGTTCTCCATTATATTTTGAAGAACCACATTATACGGACCCTGTTTGAGTTTTTTATAATCTTTCAAGTACGTACATATAATGAAATCTCGAGGATTTTGATCCTTTTTAATAGAGTGTAATTGGCTATTATTTATCTCGTCTTTTACATTATAACCCCTAAAATTATTATGTAATGCAATAAGGAGACCGCCCTCACTTGGGAAAAGATTAAACAAAAATATATTTCTGGAATTATCTAATTCTGTAAGAAGATTTTCTAGTTCTTTAGGCTCCCAGTCTGGCTTAAACTTTTTTAACGCTTTTTTAGCTCCAGATCTTGAAAAAATTCTATTTGGATCAACCATTGTCGGTCCAAGAAGCACCTCTCTTTCTTTAGATTTAATAAAAAAAGCTCTCCCTTTATTACTCTTTATGTGTTCACTAAGCAACATTCTTGCGGTTTCTTCATCACCATGCAGGAATATATAACTGACATCAGAAAAACCATTTTTTTTCACTTTAAAATCTATACCACAGTATGATAGCTCTGATATTTCCATTGTATATAATAGGCTTATTAAACAACTATAAAGAAGAATATTAGTACTTATTATTTTGAAGTATGCCGGCACGAATAATTCCAAATATTATATAAAAAACCGTCTTATGAATCATCATCCTGATGATCATGCATTCTATACATTATCGCTAGAACAAGAGCACCAATAATTAATATCAGAAAAGTAATATATAGAAATAATTTCATTTTTGCTTATACAGTCATTTCTACTTTTTGTTACGAATATCCATAAGCAGTTTATCTATATTAGATATATTATTATCAACTAAATTATAAACCGTTTCATATGAAAAATATTTTCTACTTACATCCATAAAATCTGATATTATTTTTATGATAAATAGATTTTCTAAATCATCGTGACTACCAACTATTGTGCAAATTTCATGAGCCTCCATATCTACTAGTGAACGATATTTATTTCCACCATTAGAAATAGGCTCTGATACGGTGGTAATATTCTGAGTTAATATTTGAGTTTCAAACACATTATTTAACTGATAAATAGAATCAGATTTATCATCAGAAATGCTATCAATAATAAAACACTGACCAACCTTACACACACCTTTTTTAGCGCCTGCTATACCTATATTGATGAATTGATAATTTGGTTCCTTTGATAATTTAGAATAAAAATTAATTAAGACTCTCCTGACGTTCTTTCTTCCTACGCCAGTACATATTATTCTTATATTCTCTCCTTTGTATACAGGATAATCATATGATAAGTCTTGCTCTAACTTATAATAATCAACTAGTGGTTCTGCCTCAGCCCTGAGAGCAGAAATTATACACTGAAGCATAAACTTATTTTTTAGGTATTGCTAACTGGAGAAATCTTTTTTCTCTAAGTCTATGTTTTTCGATCCATGCCTCTATACCGCGTGGGTCATTATTAGCAGAAAAACTTAAAAACCAACTTGGTTTTGGGAGGTTTATTTTTTTTCCATGAGGTTTATAATAATACTCTCCGGAATTATTCCCATTTTTCGACATTTTCATATCAGCAAGCACCGACTCAACAATTAGTTCACGATTTACATAGTTTAAGCCTCTAAATTTATAGCTGATAACATTCCGACCAAATTTTGAACCGATGTTATTTAAAACTATTCCACTAGACACCAATATGGCGCCTAGTCCACCATATTGATAGAAAAGAGTCGGGTTCCCTATAACTGAAGACAACATGGAGCAACCCAGTATCCATTGTCCAGAAAACCAAAAAATATTGCCTATTGGCTTATAAGTCTTTTGAGAATACTTTATTTTCTTAATTGATTTAAGGGGGAGAACTTTTTTTATCAAAGAACTGTCACTAATAACAATGCTCCCATTTTCTATAGTAAATAGTTTATCTAATTTTATTTTTCTGCCTTTTTTTGGATAAAGTGATATGGACTGGGCACTAACCAAAGAATAAAAAATACATACTAGTAGTATTGAGATTGTTTTTTTCATCATTCTATAGCTTGAATCTAAAATAATAGTTTTTCTAAGGCATAAATAAGTTTTTTAATGTCAGCTCTGTCATTATAGCCATGGACAGAAACTCTGATAAATTTTTGATTTTTCCACTCAAATATAGGTACCTCTATTGAATATTCTTTCCAAAGGCTATTTTTAAGTGTTACTGGTGTGTCTTCTGGTAGAGGATGACTGACCATCTGCCCAATCCACTCTTTACCAATAAAAATAGGCTCTGTATTTAATAATACCTGGAGCTGATGAGACAATTCTATAATAATTTCTTTACTAACTATCTGCCGTTTTTTCCAATTACCTTTTCTTACAAAATTTATTGCGGATGGTATAGATAAAAACGCACTCATATCTCTAGTCCCCTGCCACTGAAAATCCATTAAAAACTGTGTAGGACCAGGGTCTTCCCCCTCTTCTCCCCAGCTAACTGTTTGAGGTCTCATATTATTTTGAAGTTCCCTCCTAACATATAAAAAAGATGCCCCCTTGGGCGCGCAAAGCCATTTGTGACAGGCTCCAGTATAATAGTCACAATCTATCTTTTTCAAATCAAGTTTCACATGTCCCGGCGCATGTGCACCATCAATAATAGTTATGATTCCCTTTTGTTTTGCATATTTACAAATCTCATCGACAGGAAAGATCAAAGCAGTCTGACTGGTTATATGAGATATAAAAATGACCTTTGTATTACTATTTACTCCAGACAAAAATTGATCGATAAAATCTCCTTTTGTTTTTACTGGCATGGAAATTTCTTGCTGAACAATTTTAAACTTATTCTTTATTGAGGCATTACTCCATGCGCGAACTAGAGCTCCGTACTCATGCTGAGTCATTAGGACTTCATCCTCATTTGAAAGTTGCAAACTATCAAATATGTTGTTCACCGCAGTTGTAGGATTTGGGAATAACAGTATATCTCTCTCTGAACAGTTTATGTACTCTCCTAGGTATTTTCTAGAGCGTTTTAAGTATTTCCACAAATTTTCTGTCATAAACTGCACCGGCTGCATTTCTAATTCCTTTTGCCATTTTTGATAATCATCAAATACAGAAATCGGACATGCACCGTAAGATCCATGGTTTAAAAATGTTATATCAGGATCCAATAAAAAAAGATTCTTCAATTTTATAAAGTTGTCCTATTATAATTAATTATATTTTTTAAAATGACCAGATATTTGGAAGAATTATTACTGCAGTTAAGAAAAGCAATAAAGACAATGGAAGCCCCACTCGGATGTAGTCACTAAACTTGTAACCACCAGGGCCATACACCATTAGATTTGTTTGGTAACCAATAGGAGTAATAAAAGAAGCGCTTGCTGCAAATGCAACCGCAAAAACAAATGGTCTTGATTCTAAACCTATTTGTCCAGAAACAGCTATAGCGATAGGGACCATTATTATTGCGGTAGCAACATTAGATGATATCTCAGTAAGTATCATTGTAATAAAATAAATGGTTGCTAAAAGCACATATGGCTGCCAGGAAATAGAAAACAAATATATAAATCGTGAAATATTATTTCCTATCCAATCGGCTGTGCCTGTTGATTGTAAGACAATACCAATAGGTATTAAAGCAGCAATTAAGATAATTACCTGCCAGTGTATAGACTGGTAGCTTTCCTGAGCTGTGATAATTTTTAAGGACAACAGTATAACAACACTTATAAATGCACCCTTAAGTATTGGAACATATCCAATTGAAGCAAAGAATATTGAAATCAGAACCACATATATACTAACCCACCAAAATCTATCTTTTTGTAATCTGGCTTCAACCTTACCTAGTACAATAAAATCTCCACGATCGGATAAAGTCGAGATTTTTTTAGTAGGACCATAGACTAATAATGTGTCAAAAGCATGTAGCTGCATATGGGCTATCTTTTTCCTAATAATGTCACCCTCACGACGTATCGCCAATATAAATGCTCCAAAAACCTGTCGGAAATTCGTTGACATTAGACTCTTGCCCACAAGGTCTGAATCATCAGTAATTAAACACTCTACTAGTTCATTATCCTCTTGCTCTAATTCTGCCTGTGTTAATTTTTCATCAGTTAAAAGCGTGATGCCCTCAACCTCCTTCATGCGAATGAAATTCTCCAAAGTCCCTCTTACAAAAAGAATATCGCCCTCTTTTAATATGGTCC
Source organism: uncultured Fidelibacterota bacterium (assembly GCA_913043185.1). The sequence goes on from CAJWMI010000012.1 coordinate 20,839, forward strand.
TACGAATATTATTTACAATATGTTTTTGATCTCTAATAATGTCTAGTACGGTAACATCATAGTTATGGTTTATTGATCTATCTAAACAAGACTTTCCTACTAATGCCGATTCTTTTTTTATTCTCATTTCGGTTAAATATCCACCAAGATGATAACTTTTAGTAAGGCTTGATGTAACAGTCCTTGAAGGGATGAGCTTGGGTGCAATTATTAGGAGATATATCGTACCAATAATCAAAATGATAATCCCATACTTAAAAAATTCAAACATTCCTAATGGCTCAACTCCTTCATAGCTCATGTATATAGAGTTGACCAATAAATTAGTAGACGTTCCAACAAGTGTGAGCGTGCCCCCTAATATTGCCGCATAGCTTAATGGTATTAGCATTTTAGAAGGACTTATTTGATACCTGTGTGCAAGGCGAATGGTAACCGGCATAAAAATTGCTACTATTGCTGTATTATTAATAAGAGAAGAGGCAATACTTACTGTAAAATAATATACGGCCATACCCAGTCCTTTTGAAGACTGTAACAATCGATTTATCGTAACCACTAAATACTCTAGAAGACCGGTCTTTTGAATTGCGCTGCTAAGGATAAATAGTAGTCCAATAGTAATTACTGCAGGATTAGAAAAACCCGAAACAGCCTCAGTAGGCGTTAGATAGCCTAAACCAAAAAAGCATGACAGAATAATTAAAGCAGTGACATCAATCGTAAAATATTCTAAAAGAAATAGAATGAATCCCAAAACAAGTATACTCAGAACAATAATTATATCAATATTCATATTTTATTATTGGTTATGACTAAAAGTGGTTTTAACAGAACGGGTGCTGATCAGTTTTTCTTTTTGATCTTGGGATATTATTTTTAGTACTACTCTCTATTTTTAGGATTGAATCAACAATCGTATCTATAACCGTTTTCGTTCTAATGTTATTTAAAACTGCGATAACAAATATACCATATTCTGCGTCAGGAATAATATTCTCCCATTCATCTAATAGCGTTGTATTATCTAGAAATTTGTCTACATCTTTCTCGATTCCTAATTGATCTGCAACCTCATCCTGAAGGACACAGATTCTATTCTCAATTATTTTTCTTTCCTTAGAATAATTCATTTACCACCTAAGACTGATTTTTCATCAACATTGTCCAATTGGCTTGGAGAAACATATTCATTCGCATATTTTTTATAAACACCAGAATGAACAAAAATCTCAAATAAGTCTTCATCAATATGGTAATCATTTTTCATAAAGCCCATTATTCTCATTGCCTGAGATAATTTTTTCCCTTCTTTGTATGGCCTGTCTGCTGCGGTAAGAGCCTCATAAATATCTGCTATCGCCATGATCTTTGCCTGCGGAGACATGTGATCGCCTTTTAGACCTTTTGGATAACCAGTCCCATCCATTTTTTCATGGTGTCCGCCAGCAAATTCAGGAATGTTTTTTAAATTTTTTGGATACGGTAGCTCTTCAAGCATATCAATCGTGATTGAGATATGATCATTGATAATATCCCTTTCCTCAGGAAGAAGTGTCCCCTTAGCTATATTTAGGTTACGAACCTCATCATCAGTTAATACATTTTGCTCCTTATTATTGAGCACTACTTTATCTTTAGAGATAGTTAAAATTTTATCCTGTAGCTCTGGTTTCATAAACTCGCCACCTATATTACAGGAATCTATAAACGCTATATTATCATCAATTTTTTTAATTGACTCGTAATACGCTTCATCAAAATCAGGCAATGCTCCATTCATATGACGCTTTAGAAAAGCTATCTCTACATCGCGCTTTACTATCTCCATTCTTGTTTTCACTAATTCTATTCTATCAAAAATTGTTTCTAACTTGGTTCCTTTGTCTACAACATGTGGAGGCGTCGCTACCTTACCGCAATCATGCAGCCAGGCTGCAATATACAGCTCATATCGTTCATCTTCTGTCATACTAAAGTCTTTGTATTTTCCTGAAGTTACTTTTGCAACCTCATCTGCTAGCATCATAGTAATCACCGGAACTCGAGAACAGTGTCCGCCAGTGTACTCAGATTTTTTATCAATTGCTGTGGCAATAAGCTGTATAAAAGCTTCAAACAACGTTTTCAGCTCCCCAACTAATTTTTTATTGGTCAAAGCTACAGCACCTTGCGAGCCAAGAGACTCAACCTGCTCTTGCATATCGTTGTCAAAGGAAATGACCTCATCATTTTCATCGCGAGCATTTATTAACTGCATAACTCCGATGATTTCATGTTCATGGTTTTTTAGAGGTACAGTTAAAAATGATTTTGAGTGATAACCCGTTTTAGAATCATAGGATTTCGTACCGCTAAAATCAAAACCCTCTTCTTTATACGCATCCTCAATATTTACAGTTTCACCTGTCAGCGCGACATAGGCCGATACATTACTCTGGTTTGGTGTCGAATCATCTATCCACAGTCTGACCGGGTCAAATGGAATATCAACGTTGGAACTACCGCCCATAATCGTTTTCATCGAATCATTACGCAATATTTCAAACTTAAGATTTCCATCTTCATCCTTACTATATAGTGTCCGCCCATCGGCATTCGTAATATTTTTCGCCTCTTCCAATATCATTTCAAATAATTTATTGGTGTCAGACTCTGTGGAAAGTGCCATGCCAATTTCATTGAGCCTGTGTATTCTATCTTCAAGACTTTTTATCTTTTGTTTGTCATTCATAATATTGATTATTTAGTAGTAAAATTTCAGATACTAAACGAATGTACATAATTGGATAATATCCGGCAATGTTTGTTTCATATAAATATTTAATAATGATTCGTAATTATGAGCAATATAAAAAATAAAATAATTGATCTATTTGATAACGCCGAAAAGAACAATATTGCATATAATAATCTAGAATATATTTTAGATGAAATCTTGATTGGTAATGAAAATCATGAAAACGTTTATTTATTTTTAGATCTGCTACATCTTTCAAGCATTTCCAAGGTAATTGCAAAAAATAATAATTGTGACTATTGGGCATTAAAAATTGCGGATATAATTGAAAAATATAATTTTCACACAGGCCAATTATTATGGCAGAGAGTAAAACGTTATAAAGAGAAACCTGTTTTTATATCTATAGATGGAGAAAAAAAGAAAACCATAACCTATAATAAATTTTGGAACGATCTAATTCTGACTTTCAAATCTATTGACTCTCTATCAGAAAAGGACACCATAGTATTAGGCATTCTATCTTTCAACCAATACAAAAGCGCGCTTGTTGATCTATGTTGTCTAGCTTTTGGCTATCGAGTTGTACCCATTCCTCTTAACTCTACTAGTGAGCATCTATCATATATATTAGAAGAAGCAGAGATAACACATCTTTTTGTTGGCGGGGACAAAGCTACTCAATTGTGGAACTCAGTTCATAAAAGTTGTAGTATAAAAATAATAGACATCAATGATATAGGTTCAGTTAAAGGCGATTCAATATCCTGGGAATATTTTCAAGATCTCGGAGAAAAAAGTGATAGTAAAGATTATGATCTCTCTATCTTAAACCGAGATATGAGCTTGACATCAACAATTATGTACACGTCTGGATCAACAAGTAATCCCAAAGGGGTAAAGTTCAATCAGGTTAACATCATTTCCAAAAGATTTGCTAGAGCACTTGCTCTGCCTGAGATTAATTCAGCCGACATATTTTTATGTTACTTGCCTCTGTTTCATACTTTTGGAAGATATTTTGAGCTTATGGGTTCGATCTTTTGGGGAGCCACATATGCCTTTGCCGAGTCCCCATCTTTTAATTCATTATTAAAAGATTTCAGGCTTGTATCCCCAAGCGTATTTATTAGTATCCCAAAAAGATGGGTACAACTATATGATCTAATGGATGATACGATGGATCTAGATTTATCCTCAAAAGAATCTATCAAAGATAAAATAGAAGAACTTACTGGCGGTAATTTAAGTTGGGGATTGTCCGCCGCAGGCTATCTAGACCCAGACGTATTTCAATTTTTCCATGATAATAATATAGAACTCATAAGCGGATACGGGATGACAGAAGCGACTGGTGGCATTACCATGACCCCTCCAAAAGAATATGTAATTAACTCTGTAGGAAAATCCCTTCCAGGCATAGAACTCAAGCTCGCTGATGATGGAGAGCTATGTATGAAAGGGCCTTATGTCTCAGACGGCTTTTATAAAGTTAATAAATCAGATTCGTTTAAAGATGGATGGTTTCATAGTGGCGATATTTTCGAACAGAAAAATGGACACTATTTTATTCTCGATAGAAAAAAAGACATATATAAAAATAGTAGAGGGCAAACAATCGCACCTCAAAAGATTGAAAATCTGTTTCAAGATTTTGATTTAGTTAAGTCTGTCTTTCTAGTTGGAGATGGGAAGGAATACAATACCGTTCTAATATATCCTAATAGAGAAAATTCACAGTTTCAGGTTCCAGAAATAAGCAATGCTCAAGTCAATGAAATATTTAGTGCTATGCTGATATCGGTAAATGGGTTTTTATCTTCTTTTGAACGTATAGTTAATTTTTCTGTTATTGACCGTGATTTTAGTATCGAAAAAAATGAGCTAACTCAGAAAGGTACATTTAAGCGAAATAATATTCTAAATAATTTTAAATCTGAAATCGATCTAATGTACAAAAAAGAATATGTCAGCTTATATAATGAAGATAAAGAAATAAGAATTCCAAACTGGCTAGTTAGAGAAATTGGCACTATAAAATCCAACATAAAATGGAATGGCAGAGAAATATTAATAAATGATAAAAAAATATCATTACCATTAAAATGGATCGGAGATACATTAAATATTGGAAATTTCACTTATAAAATTGAATCTCAATTTTTTGATCTAGATTCTTTTATTAACTCTCCAAAACTTTGGCTTGGAAATCAGAAGTTTATCGAATTTTGTTCCTCCACTATATTTAGAATCAAAGAATCTGTCATATATCCAGAAATAAATATTGAAATTAATAATAGCATATTTGAACAAATTCATGAAACACCATCAATAAAATTTGATTCGGACTTACAATTAGAAAACTTGCACTATGGCATAAAACTATATTTATCAAGTGACTCATCGTTCTCTCAATATTTAAATAATATTATTAGCCAGAACAATAATGAATGGACCGATGTGCTTATGGATACCTTCATTCAGTATCAAGAACATCCAGATCCATTATTCCGTATAAAATTATTAGAGACTCTATCTCCAATTCTATCAGATCAGTTTTTTGTAAGCCAACTAAGATCTAATTACAGGTATTTGAAAAATAATTCAACCAATGAAAAATTTGTCTTCGATGTTGCAAAACTATCTAACATACAGTATCTATCTATAATTGACTTATTAAAAACAATGCATATAAACATTGATGATGCGGACGATATTGATATGAGCTTTATTCAAGAAATTCTGTCTATTATATGCGAATTTGGGAAAAATCATCCTACAAAATTTGTTTCCGTTAGGGCAGAGCTGATCTGGTGGCAACTGTCTAACTCACCAACACAGATTGGTTCAGCGGCACAAAAAGAATATTACAACCTAATAAATGGTTTTAGACAATGGCTTGGGCCAAACACTTCGCTAACAATAGACAGAGAAACAAAAGAAGAATATACCTGGTCAGATGTGATCACATTTGATGAGAATGTTAGGGTTAAGCATAAAAATACTTTGTTGACTGCGATAGCTAAGGTAGCGTTAATCAAAGAAGCAATATTTTTATTTTCTAATGATACAGTATTACATCTCGCCGATATTCCACGTAATGGCATATGGATAAAACACCTGTCAACAAAAAATGGTAAAAGCTCGTTTAGAGTTTTAGTTAAAACATTAAACCTTGGAACCTATAACATAGTAATAAATCTTAACCAAGATCTCGAGAGAGACTTTTTTGAGGATGAAATACGCTGGCTAATTCTGATGGGATCATCTGGATCAGGACAAAATCAATTGTTTAAAAAATTTGGTGGCTACTGGCCCGAGGAATCAATATACACTGAAGAATATATTACCGATGAAACAGTTAGCATCTATCTGGAAAGAAACAAAGAAGAGATTAATGACTCTACCAAAAGAGACCGCTGGCAAATGAGATGGCTACACTATATCTGGAACGGAGTTCAAGCGTACATAGAATTTTGGCACCGTACTAATCATACTCTTGCGATAGATCCTCCAACAACAGAAAACCTTATTATTCCACAACACGACTATACTACTGGAACACGAATAATATCAATCGCAGATAGAAAAAAAGTTGACTCTGTTGGGCAATTCTATTTAGACCTGTATATTAATTATATTATTGAAACAGAAGCCAAATTTCCAGGATTAAAACACATGGCAGACTGGGAATTAATTTTTACTGCTTCTCTCGAATCAATGAAAGTAAAAAAAGGCCTCCCGATACTGGATGAGCTTATTGAAGATCTAAGTACAAAAGCTTATAAAGCCAAATTCAGAGAACTAGGTTTAACAAAAGAGAGAATAACAAGTTTTATACAAGAATTTGATAACTATGGAGTCTTAACTAAGCCAGTTGTTTTTGCTGCACTCAGGTATGAAAGATGGTTAGATCTAAATCCTGAAGCAGAAAATGAGGCAAAAGCATCCATACTTAAAGAACTTTATCATGACTACAACCTTAACTCTTTGTTAGATGAATACCCCGAAACTCGTGTTCGTTATTTTATGATGACCTGCTTAAAAGACTCAGGAATAGAACTGAATAAATATTTTCAAGCAATAATCAAAGACATGAGAGCAAAAAAACTTAGCCCATGGAACTTGAATGATAGAATTGAAAATATTTTAGAGAACGCAATAATTAACAATAATGAGAAATTTTTTCTTGCAAGAATGCTTTACCCTCACATTGATGCTGCTGACTTTGTTGAACTGGTAAAAACAACGAAAGGAGAAACTCAAAATCTAGACCTGGTCTTTAAGACTGAAGACTCCAATGGAAAAATATATTCGATTCGTCCACCCTTCCATCCGAAAGAAATAGCCACATTCCAGACAATCATTTCTAAACAAAACTTGTCCGTAACATTTACGGTAAATCATGAATTTCTTCTCATTGTCAATGACAGAAATAATGTTATAGGAGGGTTATACTATAAAATAAAAAATAATGTAAGAGTGCACCTTGAATGGGTTGTTATTAGAAATAAATATCAACGGCTTAAACTAAGTAGAAGACTAATGGATGATTTCTTTAATAGGATGAAACAAAACGGACTTAATATAGTTACTGTTGGATTTTATCATGAGAATTTCTTTTACAAACAGGGATTTAATATCGATCAAAGCTACGGCGGGCTAGTAAAAAAACTTGACCTCAAATAATATTATGTATAAAGCATTAGATAGATAATTATTCCTGTGACAGAAACATACAACCAGATAGGAAGTGTTATTCTTGCTATTTTTCTGTGCTGCTGGATTTGAAAAACCCATCCTCTATATAAGGTTATCATTGCCAAAGGTAAGATTATCATAGCAAGGATAATATGAGTTACCAAAATAGGGTAATAAACTGATATCCACTCACCTGTATATGCTTTTGGGCCACTCTTAAACCAATGGTAGATTACATAACTTACTAGAAATAATGCCGATGAAAAAAATGCTGTCAGCATTACTCTCCTGTGCATCTCACGTTTTTTTAGCTTAATTAAAAGGTATCCAATTATAAGTAATATCGTTGTAGTTAGGTTTAATAATGCATTTACCAGAGGCAACGATGATACATCTACAGCACCTTCAACACCTTCAGGTCTAGGTCCTAGAATTAAAAAAGCTACTGCCAGGCTTACCACGCCAGATAGTATATAGATCATCCTTAACCAAAAATTTTCTTTTTTCATCATTAATAATAATTTAGATCAATAAGGATAATAATTAATAGAAGCGGTAGATAGGCCACGGATGTTCTTAATAATAGTTTTGCATTTTTTATAGATGATTCTTTTAATAAAGGTATGCTGGATATTAGATAAACAATACCTAACAATAATGCCCCCCAAAAATAAAATATTCCCAAAGCTCCCGTAACTACAAAATATAGGGAGACAGGAATAAGTAAAAATGCGTGCCAAATAATTTGTCTGTTTGTTCTATGATTTTCTTTTTCTATAACCGGAAGCATTTTAAATCCGGCTCTTTCATAATCATCTTTACACATTATGGCAATTGCATAAAAATGAGGATGCTGCCATAAAAATAAAATTGCAAATAATATCCAAGCGTTTGGACTAAGTTCATTCGCAGATGCTGCCCATCCGCCAAGTGCTGGCATGGCACCGGGTATTGCGCCAATAGTTGTGTTTAACCAGGTAATTTTTTTTAACGGCGTATAAACAAATAGATAAAGTAATATGGTAGCAAGGCCAAGTATCGCAGTTAGCTGATTAACGAATACCCATAATATTGCAAAACCAATTATGGACTGAGATAGACCAAAGTTAAAGGCAGTTTTAATCGAAATTAGACCTGTAGGAATTGGACGTGATTTTGTCCGATCCATTAGCATATCCAAATCTCTTTCAATACAGTGATTAATAGTCCCGGCTCCTCCAGAGAGTATTGCCGTACCTAAAATTGTATAAAAAAAGTTTAGATAGTTAATCATCGCACTTTCAGCCAAATAATAGCCTAACGCTGTAGAGATTAATATTAGTATCGTTATTCTTGGCTTTGTCAACTCAATAAAGGCTGAGAACTTGCTTTTCGCAGGAAGAGGTTTTCTTTTCATACTGACGATCGCAGTTTCTTTAAAAATAAATTAATATGGTTTCGCAGAATAGATATACTAGCCTTGTCTGTGCCGTTATAGTACTGTCTTATGTTCCCATCTCCATCGATTAACACAAATTTTACAGAGTGACCAGCAGGTAGGTTATCGGACATTAATAAAAATCCATCCGAACTAAGTTTTTTTACTTTTTCCATATCTGCTCGCAAAAACTTCCAACGCCTATCATTAACACCATTTGCATCAGCATATATTTTTAGCACCTCTTGACTATCATACTCTGGATCAACTGTTATCGATATAAATTGTAGATCCGGATGTAGTTTATACTGATTATATAACATCCTCATATTATTTGACATGATTGGACATGGCCCAGGACAGCTGGTAAATATAAAGTCCAAGACAGATATTTTATTACGTAAACTATCATTAGTGAAAGGTTCCCCATGATGGCTAACCAAACTAAACGGAGGAGTCTGTTTAATCACAGCCGGCAGAACCTGACTAGCCTCCGTTGCTTTTGTTATAACCCATGTGGCACCAATACCAAGAAAAACTACTAGCGCTAAAACACTAACTATATGAATCTTTTTTATCATACACTATTTGATATTTTCCAGAAAGTATATTGCACAATTGAAAGCCCTAATAATAAAGATGAAAACCACATATGGAAAAGCTGAACAAGTGGCTTCACTTCAAAAAAAACTAATGACTCACCTAAAACAATCTGAAC
>CAJWMI010000013.1 GCA_913043185.1 uncultured Fidelibacterota bacterium
CTCAGGGAGAATAACTGGTTGCTTCCCTATTACGCCCTCACCTTTCACCTCGTTTACTCTACCATGAGAATCCGTAATATTCCAGAATCGATTGATGAGTTTAGCTGGCTTGTCGCTTCTATTCTTTATGTTGATCCAATAGGCAAACAAATAAACAGGAATGTTCTTATCTGATCTTTCAGGAATATATCTGCTGATAGCACTTACTAGGAAGTTGTTTGAATTTGCTTCTGCTAATGCCATCAATTCACATAAATATCTTTTTCGGCAGAATTATAGACTCTACCAATTATTGAAGATGTCAGGGTATTGTTATCCTTGAGTGCTATGAGTAAATCCTCAGCTTTTTCTTCACAAACAGATATAAGCAATCCACCAGAAGTCTGAGCATCTGATAATATGAGTTTCTGATCATCTGATATAATGTCAGAAAAATCTATGGAAGGAAGAACATGCTCCATGTTTTTCTTTGATCCACCAGGAATAAAATTTTTCTGAGCAAGTTCGAATACACCTGATATAAGAGGTATTTTTTGGAAATCTATAACTGCAGAAACCCTGCTTGCTTTACACATTTCTAGAAGATGCCCTAGCAATCCATAACCCGTAATATCAGTACAGGCGTTGACTCCTATTTTGTTCATCCCCTCCGTAGCATCCCGGTTGAGACGGGTCATAGTATTTATTGCATCATCGATGATTGATGCGGGTGCTGCACCTTTTTTTATGGCTGTAGAAATGATACCTGTGCCCAATGGTTTGGTAAGGATGAGGGTATCGCCTGCTTTTGCTGTAGAATTTAGTGTGAGATTCCTTTTGGATACTTTTCCCGTTACAATAAGTCCATATTTGGGTATGGGGTCTTTTATGGTATGCCCTCCCAAAATGGGAATGCCTGCTTCTTTTGCCTTAGAAAGTCCTCCTTCTAATATGGATGAGAGTATTTCAAGGGGCAACTCTTCAGATGGAAATTCAGCAATATTTAGGGCGAATTGGGGGGTACCACCCATGGCATAAATATCTGATAAGGAATTGGCAGCAGCAATCTGGCCAAAGATAAAAGGATCATCCACAATGGGTGTGAAGAAGTCAACAGATTGCAGTTGATAGTTTTTATTATCAATAGGCACAACTGCGCAATCTTCTGAAGTTTCAAAGCCTATCGCATCTTCATGCAGGTTACTTTTTAAATTACCCAGTACATGGGCAAGGTCCGATGGACTCAGCTTACACGCTCAACCTGCGCCTTTAGAATATTGAGTTAGTCTAATTTCTTCTTTGAGGTTTTTTGGCATAATATTTAATGGAATTTACAGGTTTTATGAAATGATGAAAGATGAAAATTTTGGTAGATATTTCAGGTTCAGGATTTCAAACACACATATATATTTATTTTTGGTTATTTAACCAATATTAACTCTCCAGCAATCTCATCTGCTAAATGAAAAAAAACCGGTTCTAGAAATATCGTATCATTTTTCTGGGTTAAGCTTTTTCCCCATATTGGAAGTTGTTGAATCCCATTTGCAGTTAAACAGTCTAATGGGACCCCTATATTGGTTCGAAGTCCATTCATTATAATTTCATTTCGTGAAGTAGAATCAGAAATTGACTCTGAATCTTCAATAGGTAGTTTATTATCAGTGAGGCGTGCCAGATATTCATCCAAAGAAGCAACATTCCACCAACGTTTTTTCCCATCAAAACCATGGGCAGATGGACCCAATGCCAGATTGGGTTCCCTCTTCCAGTAGTGCATATTGTGCCGGCTTTCTTTCCCCGGTTTTGAAAAATGAGAAACCTCGTAATGAAGATACCCAGAATCCCTTATCAGCTCACTTCCCCTTACATACATTGAATGATAAGTCTCAGAAGAAGGCAGATGAATTTTCCCTGAATTTAACTGGTGATAAAAGGGGGTATCCTTTTCTCCCGTTAGTGAATAGAAAGTGAGATGTTCGGGGTCTAATGTGATTAATCTCTCTAAATTTTTCAGCCACATATCCACTGTCTGCCCTGGTATATTAAACATCATATCTATATTGATATTTAGGAAACCCGCATTACGGGAATTTTGTAATAGAGAAATACAATCAATATGATTATGGTTTCTTGTAAGAAGAGCCAACAAATTGGGCTGTAAACTTTGAAATCCTAGGGAGAGGCGATTGATGCCCATTTCCCGGTAGGCCTTTAAATTTTCCAGAGTATGTTCACCTGGATTAAGCTCAATGGTAATTTCACTTAAATCACCTATATGAAAAGTGTTATGAAGGCTATCTAAAATATTGTATATATCCAGCCTGATTGATGAGTTATTAGTAACATTAACAACAAAAGCTGTTTTCGGATTGAAAGGATTTGGATAAGGTTTTCTAATGGAAATATCTGATGGAATATTATTTTCTTTTATATCTAATAATAATAATTCACTATCCATCCATGCCAATCGCTCTGCTGTCCATGATTTTAGATAGGTTATTTCTTCCTCATAGGTATCAAAAACATAGTAATTAGGCCACACATAACTTCCTAGCAATGTCCATCGATTAAAATTTCTATCTACTGCGGGGCCTAAATAGGTTACGATACTGTCAATTATACTGTAGATATGCTCTTCTGAAAATATGGTTGACCTTAGTTCTGTATATCGTTGAGCAGCTTTAAGTTGAAAATTTTCATCCTCCCAAAGACGTTCCCACCAGAAAGCCATTTGATCGCCACCTTCAGGATTATACTCTAATAGCCAATTTTCAGTTTCCCAGGTTTCACCATAATCGCAGTTTCCGTATCCATGATTGAAGTCCCAAACAGGCCCTGCGGTGAGCCTATTGTCAATGCTCTCTTTATCCTTATAGATGTAAGTACTGAGCCTATAGGCGTCTACATTTTTTGAGAGTTCTTGTAATAATATAAAGTCAATAAATGACTCTACATTCATTATTGAAGGATAACCTGTAGAATCATTCGTATAGTCATTGCTGAGCATAATATTTTCAAAATTATTGATAAAATCTTGAATATAATTTTCTTGCTCAGGTACAATATCACTAGGCTTTGGGTAATGATAATTATAAATCATTCCATCATAAGGACTTTCGAATCCACCTATATTATCACCAGTGTAGTACCAGTCAAATTTCAGTATATAGCCTCCGGTAAGGTCGTCACCAGTTATTTCATCAGGCTCTAGCTTTGATATGTCTATCCTGTCACCATCACGCTTAATTTTTTCCATTAAAACGTATACACCGCGGTATTCATCATTAAGATATAGTTCTACATAGCGTGATCTAGCAGCATATCGTCCTATGTGATTAGAGAGCTGATAAGTTAAAACATTTCTTATTAACGTTTTATCTTGCCATGGCGCATATAGTACCCAGTCGTTTTCTGAGGGCATACCTAATAGCTCGACATTATTATTCTCACCGCTATTATCAACTGTCTCAAATCGGTAGGGTGCTTTATCTTGCCACTGTGATGAGTTGCCTCTTTTTTCAATCGTAATATGACCATCATAATCATTAAATGGATCATCAATATGATTGAGGCCTGATTCATTATCAATTATCCCCATGTAAGCCGGTATCCTGGGCTCGTCTATTATTTCTTCTCCATAGGTATCTATTGATAAGATTGGCAGATTGGATTCACCTATTATGATCGGTTCTTGGAACCAAGAAGGTGGATCGCTATAAAACTGAAAATTGTCTGATATCTTAAATGTTAGATAAAAATTACTAGACATATCCGAAGAATTTATTCCCACGTTATGAACCTGTATAGCTAACACATTGTCACCATTAGTTAGTAAAGTATCTAATGCTATAGAGTCAATCACGAAGCTTTCTGGCTGACCTCCAGTATATAAAGATGCTTCATGATCATAGCTGGTAACCTCATTAAAATCAACAAAAGTTCCTGGTTCTGGTAGATTATAGGAGCGTCCTATTTCATTGCCATTTAAATAGGCTATAAAGCCATCATCATAATCCGCGCTTAGAACAGCTTTAGAAAGTTTCGTTACATCAGTCACAAAAAAATCAGTTCTTAAGTAAACAGATATAGTTGTATTAATTATTGTACCGTCATCACCATCAGAATATCCAAATCCTCCTGGTCCCTCATTCCATATATTATCATCAAAGCTAGGCGTGTTCCAGTCTGTAGGCATTTCAGAGGTTGGAAGTAGATACCTCCAATTATTATCAGCAAAGATTGCTGTTTCCCAATGATGCTGTGCATAAAGAATTTGCACAAATAGAATAATTAGAATTTTATATCTAATATTATGCCTGTTCAATTATTTAATAATAAAGGTATTTAGTGTACCTTTTCCTTTAAGCTCAACATCTTTTCTTTCACTAAAAGTAAATGTATCTGGTATAGCTGCTTTTGTTTCTTCAGAACAATGCACTTCCATCTCTTTACCGGAGCTTTCTAACCTAGCAGCAATATTTACTGAGTCCCCCCATATATCAAACTTACTTGTTGTTTCACCAGCAATGATTGGCCCAGTATGGACTCCGATTCTAATGTGCCAAGGCTCATTTCCCAGTGCTTGCTGCTGATAATTAAGGCCTTTTACGAAGTTTATCATCTCTTTCGCTGCTAAAACAGTTCGTTCAGCATGATCTGAATTAAGATCAGGTATTCCACCCACAGCCATATAGGCGTCACCAATAGTTTTGACCTTACGAATCGAAAATCGATCCATTATTTTATCAAAACCGCTGAAAAAAGAATCTAGAATTTCTATTAATTCTCCTGGCTGTAGTTGCTCAGTTTTTTTTGTAAATCCAACAAAATCTGAAAAGAGTATTGTCGCAGATGAATAATACTCACTAATTATTTTTTCTTTATCGGTATTTACTATTTCTTCTTTATCGTATTTGCTTATTGTCGATTCATAAACATCTATAAATTGGTCAGCAAGCATACGAAGACCATCCAGTTTGGAATGCTCTAATGCTTTTGGTTCTTTATCGGATACGCAAAATGTGCCTAACGTATAACCTTTTGATGTTACTATAGGGCTTCCAGCATAGAAGCGTGGCATATCAGGATTGACTACAAATAGTTCCTTGGTTCTATCATCCTTTGATAAGTCATTAATCATTAGAGTTTTTGAATTATTATTAAGAACATGAGAACATATCGTAATCTGTCTTGGGACCTCTTTATGCATAATAGTACCAGCTAAAGATTGACCATAACTGATCTTACAATATTGGGTATCATCATCAATAATATTTATTGCTGCCTCACTACAATCTGTAAGCGTAGCAGCCAATTTAGGAAAACTTGAAAAACGCTTGTCTTTATTTATATTTTTCTCAACAAGTTTTAAGTTTTTTAGATCCTGGATTCTTTTTTCTTCATCTGATGGTATTTCTGCTGGTTTATATCCAGCCTCTAGTGCGCGTTTAACAAACTTTGCGCCAATAGCTTTTCTTAGAAACCCCATTATATAGTTATTACATCGCTATTCTATTCTAGATAATAAATAATGAATATAGGATTAATTTGAGATTGGAATGTTTCCATTTTCATTCCACGATTTAAGATCTTCTGAAGTGAAGATTTTCCCGTTTTGAGTTACGGCGGTAAAAAATTGTTTAATATCATCACCATATGTTGTTCTGCCCAATGATATAAATTTTTGAGTTTTTGAAATTTGAGTAACAAACTCAATATTCTTACCAAGTTGTTGGGGATTTTTATTCTCTAGCTTATATAATTTCCCTGAGGATGTAAGATAAACAAAACCGGTTATTCTAGGTGCGATTCCAAAGCTATATGCGGTTGAGCCAACAATGGACTCACTATCATTAGAGTTTAATGATTTTTCTATTTTTTCTATTAAATCTTGAGAGACACTTTTTCCATCATTTCCTTTTGCTCCTCTGGGTCCTGCCGGCCCTTTTGGACCTGTTGGTCCTGCCGGCCCAGGCTCACCTTGGGGTCCTACCGAGCCAGTGGGAAGTCCTGCACAACCAATTAGGATACAAAGAATTATTATTGAAAACGTTTTTATCATATGCTTAGGTATCTTTTAACTTTTGCAATTAGATCATACCTTGATACAGCTATAGCGATTGTGCTAATGATAATTATACCTGGTATGTAATACATGATTCTATCATCTAAGTATGAATAGGCTCGCAAATAAGCTAGATACATTATTATAAGCAACTCAGATATTAGCGCTGCTACAAAAAATGACATGGACCGTCTTAGGCTTTCATTTTTTCTTTGGTTGATTAAACCTAGAGAGAATACCTGTGCAGAAAACATTTTATATAGTTTTTGTTCATCTGTCGCAATTTGTTTTAAATATTTAGCATATTCATCGGGAGAACTAAACTGGCTTATGCCAGCAAAGAAAGTAGGATTAACATCTTCTGTTTGTTCTTCATCTGGATTATCATTCACCTCTTTTGCCCCTCTTACTCTGGGGATCAATACTCTGACTAAAAAATAAATTGTTCCCATGGCCGCGGGGAAATAAACCAAGATTAATGAAAATATTACTAGGTCCAGCTGCATCTTTGTAAAGTGCACGATAAAGAAGACCATAAACGCACCGAGTATTGATAGTAGTGTGAAAGCTTTCTGGTCAGTACGCTGGATTATTTGCTGCTCTCCAGCGAGTATTTGTAAAAGAGCATCTAGTTCTTTGTTATTAGCCATATTTATTTTTTTATTACTCCAGTTTCAGGGTCGTGATTTTATTAATCTGTGTTCTTTAATCCTAAAAAATTATAATTCCAAAATATAAAAGGTAAAATAGTTACGATTGTATAATTAATACTACGCTATTGTAAAAATTTTTTACTTAGGTTATCTTTCGACCCCCTTATTATTAAGAATAAAAATTAATGATCGCGGGGTGGAGCAGTCTGGTAGCTCGTTGGGCTCATAACCCAAAGGTCGGAGGTTCGAATCCTCCCCCCGCTACTCTAAAAACCCGTCTCTAAGGCGGGTTTTTTATTGGACTGAAAAATATAATTATAGATCTATATATCGAAATACATTAGGAAAATTTTGAGAAAAGAAAGTTACAGAAATATCGCAATCATCGCGCACGTAGACCATGGTAAAACTACGCTGGTTGATGGCTTGCTAAAACAGAGCGGCACGTTTCAAGATCATCAAGAGGTTGAAGACAGGGTAATGGACTCTATGGATCTTGAAAAAGAAAGAGGAATTACAATAACCGCAAAGAATACGGCTATAAACTATAAGAATGTAAAAATAAATATCATGGACACTCCGGGACACGCTGACTTTGGTGGTGAGGTTGAGAGAAGTCTAAATCTGGTTGATGGTGCATTGCTACTTGTTGACTCGAGTGAAGGTCCTCTTCCACAAACACGGTTTGTATTAAAAAAAGCTTTAGACAAAAATCTTCCAATAATTCTGATTATTAACAAAATAGATCGTTCCGATGCAAGGATTGAGGAGGTTGTTAATGAGGTCTATGATTTATTTATTGATCTGGATGCGAATGAAGATCAAATAGAGTTCCCAATTATCTATACAAACGCAAAAGAAGGTATAGCACACTATAGACTGGATAAAGACTCTTCTAATCTGGAACCACTTTTTGAGACAATATTATCAGAGATTAATGGTCCAATAGCAGACGATAATGCGGACGCTCAGTTTTTAATAACCAGCCTTGATTATGATTCTTATGTTGGTCAGGTAGCGATCGGTCGGCTGACAAATGGAAGACTCAAGATGACTGAATCTTATGCCCTGTGCAGCGAGAATTCGGTTGAACATAATCAAAGATTTTCTGCACTTTATACTTTTGAAGGACTCAAAAGGATGCAGGTAGATGAGCTAGAGGCTGGAGATATTATTGCCGTGGCTGGCATCGAAGGCATAACCATTGGAGACACGGTTGCGGACAATGAAAAGCCGACTCCATTGCCTAGGATTAAGGTAGATGAGCCCACCGTATCGATGCTGTTTTATGTGAATGATAGTCCGTTTGCAGGAAAAGAAGGAAAATATTTGACCACAAGGCATTTAAAAGATAGGCTAAAAAAAGAAATCCTCTCTAATGTATCCATACAGGTGTTGGACACTCAGCGTACAGACGCGTTCGAGGTTCGTGGTCGAGGTGAATTGCAAATGGCTATCCTGATTGAGACCATGCGAAGAGAGGGGTATGAGCTTATGGTCTCAAAGCCTAAGGTGATTACTAAAGAAAAAAACGGTAAAATTTTGGAGCCCATGGAAAAAGTATTTCTTGACATTCCTGAGGACAAGGTAGGTACTATTACAGAAAAACTGTCTACTAGAAAAGGGAGAATGACAAATCTTCAGAATCATGGCAGTGGTCGAGTCAATATGGAGTTCTCTATCCCCTCGCGAGGCCTTATTGGTTTTCGCTCACAGTTTATGACTGAGACACAAGGGGCTGGTATTATGAACAAACTCTTTGACGGTTATGCGCCATGGTTTGGTGTAATACCACAGAGAAATAG
Source organism: uncultured Fidelibacterota bacterium (assembly GCA_913043185.1). Next base: position 8,505 of record CAJWMI010000013.1, read on the forward strand.
TGGCGCGATTGTTGCCGATCGAGCTGGTAAGATTACGACCTATGCTTCGTTGGGGATGGTCGACCGTGGTGAATTATTTTTAGATGTTGGTCTAGAGGTATACCCAGGAATGATACTCGGGGAGAGAAACAGACCTGAGGACCTAAATGTAAACATTACCAAAGAAAAAAAATTGACAAATATGCGTGCCGCGGGTTCAGATAATACGGTAAACCTTCGACCCCCCAAAAGATTATCCTTAGACCAGTCAATAGAGTTTATTGCTGAGGACGAGCTTGTGGAAATAACTCCTGAATCAATAAGGCTAAGAAAAATGGAGCTAGATCAGAACAAACGTATGGCCGCTAGAAAAAAAGAGAAATACGCTGATAGATAAATGATATCTGGAAAACAAATTTTATGGGGTAGTCTAGGCTGGGCTTTTGGTGGCCCAATTGGCGGCATACTGGGCGTGATATTTGCTGGCTCCAGTGAAAAGACCTACAAACAGGTTAAACAATCACAGGCCGGTGATTTTATGGTCTCACTACTGGTTCTTTTCGCAAAGGTGATGAAGGCAGATGGTAAACTTCTTAAGTCAGAGTTAGACTATGTGAAAAGTTTTTTAAAACGGAATCTTAGTAGGCAACAGGCTCAAGTATTTATTAAGATGTTTCAGGAAATATTGAAGCAAGAATACAGCACTGCCGAAGTCTGCAGACAGATCCAGAGGTCTATGGATCACCCTAGTCGCCTAGAGCTAATGCATGTGCTTTTTGGGCTATCAGCATCTGATGGGGAGATACATCCTGAGGAGGTAAGAGTGATTCAAAAAATCTCAGGGTATTTAAATATAAGCAATAAAGATTACGAGTCGATCAAGGCAATTTTTATAAAAGATATCGATAGCGCATATAAAATCCTAGAGATCGATTCCAGTGCGTCTGACAATGATGTGAAAAAAGCTTACAGGAAGATGGCCGTAAAATATCATCCTGACAAGGTCGCACATCTAGGAAAAGAAATCCAGAAAACGGCAGAGGAAAAGTTTAAGGCAGTTAATGATGCCTATAGTGAAATAAAAAAACAGCGTAAAATGTCATAGATTCCTCATATGAAAAACATTTATTCTATATTATTTATATGTTCATATCTATATGGATGGGGTAACACTGGTCACAGGGTCATTGGTAAAGTCGCTGAGGACAGGTTGTCAAATAAAGCGAAGCGAGAGATAACAAAAATTATGGGACACCATGATCTAGCATATTTGAGCTTTTGGGGAGATGAAATAAGATCGGATCCAAAGTGGAAACACGCAAGTACGTGGCACTATGCCACGATACCAGATGGTGAGAATTATGTAAAGGGGAAACACCGGGGAGATCTAATAGAAAAAATAGAAGAATTTTCAAAGGCTGCAGCATCTGCTGCTACAGAATCCAAAGAAAGACAGCAAGCCTTAAAGTGGCTTGTTCATTTAGTCGGAGACCTACATCAGCCGCTGCATGTTGGCAATGGAAAAGATAGAGGTGCGAATAGTGTACAAATAAAATGGTTTAATGAGCCAACAAATCTTCACAGGGTTTGGGACGAAAAGTTACTAGACTATCAGAACCTTAGTTATACTGAATATGCAACCTTTCTAAAATTGAAATATGATGATTTTACCTCTAAGAAATGGTTAGAGGGGGATTTGGTATCCTATGCACACGAATCAAGAGACTTCAGGAAGATATGCTATGAGTATGATGGTGACAATCTAGATTATAAATACACATTTAAAACTAGACCTCTTCTTGACATGCGTCTTATGCAGGCGGGGATAAGACTAGCCGCTTTGCTAAATAAAATATTTAAGTAAATGATAAGAAGATATTTTTTACTTATAGTATTGACTGGATACTGTTTAGCCAATGATTATTTTCAGCAGGATGTCGATTTTGATATTGAGGTGACCCTTAATGACACGGACCGTACTCTTACAGCATTTGAAAAAATCACCTATACAAATAATAGCAGCGACACCCTGGATTTTATCTGGTTCCACCTGTGGCCAAATGCGTACAAGAGTGACTCAAGTGCGATGGCGAAACAGTTTATTCGACTGGGGAGTACTCGGTTTCTTTATACAAAAGAAGAAGACAGAGGTTATATTGACAGTCTAGATTTTTCTGTTGATGGAGTAAACACAAAGTGGGACTATCATAGTGAGTGGATAGATGTTGCAAAAGTATTTCTTCCGAAACCGATTTTGCCAGGAAAAACAATCACGATTGAGACTCCATTTTTTGTAAAACTTCCAAAGGTCGTTTCCAGACTTGGTCATACTGGAAAACATTTTGAGATTACCCAGTGGTATCCAAAGCCTGCTGTCTATGATAAGGATGGATGGCACCCTATGCCGTATCTGAATATGGGTGAGTTCTACAGCGAATTTGGTACCTTCGATGTGAAAATTACTCTTCCAAAAAACTATCGGATCATGGCCACTGGTGATATGGTAAGCGCAGAAAAGGAGCTAGCATGGCTAGACTCCCTCGCTGTGATTGGTGACTCCTTAAAAGATCTTACCAAAAAAGAACTAAGAAAATATGCTAAAAAAAGTAAGCCAAAGAAAAAGAAAAAAAAGAAGAAAAATAATAACAAGGATTCGTTAAAGATTGTGCCTAACAAAACGGTACACTTTAGGCAAAAAAATGTGCACGACTTTGCCTGGTTTGCGGATCCCAACTGGATCGTACAAAAGGGTGATCTTTGGCTTGATGACTCCAGTAGGCAGATCACTTTATGGAGCATGTACCTGCCAAAAAATGCCTGGTTATGGAGAAAATCATTAGAATATTTGCACGACTCTGGCCTATGGTATAGTAGGTTTTACGGAGACTATCCCTATAATCATATCTCGGCTGTAGATGGTGACATGTCCGCCGGCGGAGGCATGGAATACCCCAATATAACGGTCATCTCAAGGTCTGGTTCAGAGGATCTTCTTGAGTACGTAATTATGCATGAGGTTGGCCATAATTGGTTCTATGGAATGCTAGGGACTAACGAGCGTGATTATGCGTGGATGGATGAGGGCCTCAATGAGTTTACAGGTATTCGTTATTGGGAAAAAAAATATGCGGACAGAGATAACAGGTTTGTTTTTATAGATGCTGTTCAGAATAAATTAGGAATCGGAAAGAATGTGGACATGTCCTATTTCCAATATGCAGGATATTCTTCTGGCGCAACCAAAGATGATACGCAGCCACTAAGTATTTCCTCTGATGAAAACTTTTTCTACAGAAACTATGGACAGAACTATTCCAAGGTCGCTGTGATGATGAGATACCTGCAGCAATATCTTGGAGAAGAAAAAATTGATATTATCATGCAGGATTATTTTAACTCCTGGAAATTCAGACACCCCGGCCCAGAAGATTTCATTTCCTTTTTTAATAAACACTTGGATGAAAATATAGACTGGTTTTTTGATAATATGATAGACAGCACAACCTACATTGACTATGCGGTTTCGAAAAAAGGCAGCAACTATCAGCTTGAAAATTTGGGAACTTTCGATGCTGCTGTTGAGCTTGCCTTCTATGATAAAAATAATGATGAAATAAAGAGGGAATGGATAAGGCCAACAGAAAAAATATCCGTTCTAGATGCCCCAGATAATTGTCGAAAGGTTGTTATTGATCCTGACCAGTATATGCCGGACACAGACAGAACAAATAACACTACCAGGAGAGGATTAAAGACTCATATTATATTTGATAAGCCTAGATACTATGATATAGATCTAAATATTATACCCTGGCCACCTACTTCGAATGCTTATGATGGAAACTCAAACGGATTTTATATAAGATATGGTGGGGGAGGAGGTTTTGGTGGTAAAAGCGTTGAGACTTGGATTTTATACGGCGATAAAACTAAAAGACTCAATGGAATTTTATGGCTAAAAAAAGAAATTGATAACCTATGGTCTTTGAGCTCAGGAAGATTTGAATCGCTGATAGAATCAAGAAGTGGTCATGATGGTATAAGTTTTAGTTTTATCGGAAACAAAAATAAAAGGACCCGTAAAAGTTTTGAACAAACAAACATCAAGTTTGATATCTATTATCACAATATTAAGAATATTGCAGCCTTCAATCCTGAGCTCTATGACATTGGAGAGTTTGGCATTTCTAAAATTGGTATTTCTAAGTATTGGAGACCAAGCCTGTTTAGCTCATACAGTATCGGCTCGCAAGTTCACTTTAGTTCTGGGTTCGCCAAGTTAGACCTAAAATCAACTATAGATAAAAGATTCTCAAAAAAAATTAAGACCTCCGTAAAAATAAATGCTGGTACTTTTTTAGTGTCCGAAAATATTCTAAAACAGTATAGGTATTATCTTAGTGGATCTATCGTGCCTGATTTTCAGAACTATGTATGGGACAGGACCGAGGAAAATAGTCTTAGCATTATAAAAGGTTTTTACCATGGTGGTGGCATCAGAGGAATAAACATTGACGATCCATATGTATTTTCTGACGAAAATATATTTACTATAAGGGTTGATCAGACTGCACCAAAAATTCCTGGTAAATTCTTTTTTGACTTTGCAACGGGAAAAAGCCTGCCAGAAAAACTTTACACGGCCGGAGGAATCATTCTCGGTCCATTTATCATACCGCTGTATCAAAGCTGGGACCAAGAACATAAGTTTCCAAACAATCTGGACTGGATAAAAGAAAGAATAAGGTTTGTCTGGTTTTTATCTAGTGCAGATTAGTTATAATAACCTTCTTTTCTGTATTTCTAATTCTGTATATATTTAGATCAAATGATAGAAAAGAATTATAAAGAGCAGCCCAGAGATATTCTAAAAAGGAAGGTGGATGCTGATAGATTATTAAAAAGAGTTGAAAAAGGCGTTCAGGCATTTCTCGAGTCTCCTTTTAGCGAAAAAAAGAATTAACCTCCAAAAAAGTGAGATCAATACTAACGGTTTTCCTTTTTTTTTATTTTATAAACTTTGCATGGGCTCAGGCAGAATATCATACAATAAATGTTGCTGGACTTGGAGCAACAACTAGAGAATACTATCTCTATGTCCCCAATGGGGCAGACCTTAACACTCCTCTGATTTTTGTTTTCCATGGTTACTCGGGATCTGCTAACGGAATCATGGACTACTCTGGGTTCAATGAGCTAGCTGAGCAGCATAATTTTATTGCCTGTTATCCTCAGGGAACGATCGATGATTATGGCAATCCTTTTTTTAATGTTGGATATTCTTTTCACACTTTTTCTGGTGTAGATGACGTAGAATTTATTAGAGTACTTCGAGCACACATAATACAAGAGTACCACCTAACCGGATATAATACTTACAGCACGGGTATGTCCAATGGAGGAGATATGAGCTATCTATTGGCCTGCCAGGCATCAGACATCATACGAGCCATTGCTCCTGTAGCGGGGTGCATGATGGAGTGGATATATGACAGCTGCAACCCTGAATACCCTAGACCCGTTTTTGAGATTCATGGTACAGATGATTATGTGACATGGTGGGAAGGTGACTATAATGACGATGGAGGATGGGGTAACTATATGGGCGTGTTGCCAACATTCAGTTTCTGGGCCACTGAAAATAGTTGTATGAATTTTGAGAGCAGTGTACTTCCAGATCTAGACCAGTCTGATGGCAGCTATATAATTAGTGACAAGTATACGGACGGACTAGGTGGGAATGAGGTCTGGCTTTATAAGGTGATCAATGGTGGACATGATTGGCCAGGTTCTTATGGGAATATGGACATAAACTCCAGCGAGGAAATAATTAACTTTTTTAATCTGTTTAAGGTTCTTGCGACAATAGGAGACACGGACTTTAATGGTCAATCTAATATCGCAGATTTACTATATATATCAGACCAGGTTATTGATCAGAGCACCTATAGCGTGATATCTGATATTAATGAAGATGGTATTGTTGATGGCATAGATCTTTATCAGCTGGCACTTTCAATTACTGGATATTGAGTGTCTTATAAATAATATGAGGGACAAACAAAAACTAAGCAGCCTACTGACCGTGGTATTGCTAGTCGCTGTAATTTTTTTCTCAAGTTTTATTGCATCTATGATCCAAACCTCTGGAGGCCGAGTTGATGTCCGTACAATAAAATTTCCGACCCAGAACGGTCAACTATTGGTAGCGGATCTGTTTAAGCCGAAAACTGCAACAAGAGAAACCCCGGCTTCACTTGTAATTGTTATACCTGGCTTTCAGCGTTCAAAGGAAACACTATCAAATATCTCGATTGAACTATCTCGCAGAGGGATAGTGGTAATCGCTATTGACCCATATGCGCAAGGCTTTTCCAGTTCATCTATGAGCAAAAGATCCGCATCCTCTGAGGGGTATGGAATGTATGCTATAGTAGACTATATCTATAATACCAAGAACCTGAACTATATTGATAAAAGCAGGATCGCGGTAACGGGGCACTCTGCAGGCGGTCTTGCGGCAGTCCGTGGGGCGCAGTATTTTGGGAAAGAAGCAATATCCAGAAAGAAAAAAAGTAAGCTCCACTCTGTCTATATATCTGGAATGCTCTACCGTGGACTAGAAGAAAAAAATCTAGCGTTTATTAGATCGAACACGGGGCTAAGTTATGCCTTTTATGATGAGGGGGCATTTCGAAATATCAATGGTAACGGCGACATGCGCTATGCGCCAGAGGCAATTGGTCTGGTTAATTCTGGACTAGACCTGAAAGATAAAATTAATGATTCATTGTCAATCGGAAGATACTACGGAGCGTTAGAAGACAGAACCCTAAGGATTGTTCACAATGAAAAAGTTTTGCACCCTTTTCAGCCTTATAGTGCAGAGGCCACCGAAAACCAGCTCAATTTTTTTAATAAAGTTTTTTCACTGAATACAGGATTAAGCAGTAAAAATCAGGTCTGGCACTGGAAAGAACTGTTTACTCTTGTATCGCTAATATGTTCAATGCTCATGATTGTTCCTCTAACGAGATTGTTTCTGAGGGCTAAGGTTTTTAGGACTATAAAAAAACCTATGGTCGATGCATTACCCAGGCCGAGCGGACAAGTAAAAACCGTATTCTGGGTGATGTTTTTCTTGACCGCTTTTATTGCCAGTGTGTCTTTTATACCCATGTCAAACCTGTCTCTCCGACTGTTTACAGATGCATCAACAAGGGTCGCTACATGGTTTTTTCCTCAGCGTATGAACAATGCCGTGATGCTATGGGCGCTGTTGAATGGAACTATCGGGCTAGCGATTTTTTTTATTAGTAATAAATTTTTTCATAATTCTGATGACAGAAACGTTATCGAACGAATGGTGTCTTTATCAAAAATGGAAATAGTGAAAACCATTATCCTTTCGTTGTTCGTATTTTTATCTTATTTCGGCATCCTCTCTTTGGTCTATTATATCTTTCACGTAGACTATAGGATTCTATTTATTGGCGTCCGAACGTTCCAGCCAAGCATTTTGATAGTCTGGCTAATGTATGTACCAATATTTTTCATCTTTTTCTTATCAAATTCACTGAGAGTAAATGGATCAATATTTTATGACGGATTAGGCGAGATTAGGGGGATGTTATTCTCTGGTATTGCAACTACCTTAGGGCTAATTATTATTCTGTTGATCCAGTATTGGTATCTATTATTTACGGGGAAAATATTTTGGACAGAGACAAACCTTCAGTGGCTCTATGTAAACCTACTTTTTGGTGTTGTCCCGATGATCTTTATTCTTCCTATATTTAATAGATATTTTTACAGAATCACTGGTAGAGTTTATCTTGGACCATTGGTAACGTGTTTTATTTTTATAATGATTCTTTCATCTAACACGGTCTGTTACATTCCAATTTAAAAGTAATTTTAGCTGTTTTAAAAATAACCTTTTATTGTTTCAGTTATAGATGTAATCATTTTTTCACTTATTGAATAACCAATAAACAATCCAAAATCTAGCCAGCCTGTACCATGACTTTCATCTGTCTGGATTATATTTGTTCTAATGGAATATTTTATTCTTAAAGGAGAATCATTTGATAATTTTTGTGGTAATTCCAAGCATAACAACAATCCTTTTTTATAATGAAATTTGCCAGACATGATTGAAAATTCTGGCCTAAACCACCCGGTTTTAGTTTTAAATAAATTAATAGGGAGCTTTAGTCCTCCAAGAACTGCATTTCCACCAAATCCACCAAGTATTTTATTTTTTTCTTTGTCAGAATATGTAAAAACATAGGTTCTGTATTCAAACACAAAGAAAGGCTTTAGCTTGCCAATACCAATCGATAAAGGTGTCTCTAGTTTAAATCCACTGATATTAGTATTATCATATTCAGAGGTCATTTTTAGCTTCATGACTGGAGAGGAAAAATAAACTCCAGGTAAATAGGTTTTTTCTTTAGGCACTCTTTTTTTAGGGTTTATCTTTCTTTTTTTTCTATTGGTTTGATTTCTTTTTGATTTGGATGGTTTTTTCTTTTTCCTTTTCAGTTTATACTGTGAGCATTCCTCTTCTTTTTTGATAAAGTAGTTATACTCTCTATCAGACATATCATCCAGATCCATTTTACTCAGGGAAAGGAATCGTTTATTTTTACAAGGGTTATAATCTTGTCCCAATGCTATTGAAAATAAAATTAATAGCATAGCTATATGATAATTTGTATTGATAATTTTTTGTGCCAAATCTAATTTTTGTTATTAGTTGATAATATTTACTAATATTACATCCGGAAATTAAAATCCTTTTATGAAAAATTATATACTATGATTACAATTTTATCCCCAGCGAAAAAACTATCTCCTGAGTGTAGTGTCAATGGTTCGGCATACACTCAGCCAGTATTTTTAGATCAATCAGAAAATCTGGTTGAAATACTAAGGTCATTCGATCCAATAGGATTACAGTCTCTAATGGGAATAAGCCAAAATCTTTCAGAGTTAAACTGGGAAAGGTTTCAGTCTTGGACCTCAAATTTTTCGCCTGATATCGCCAGACAGGCGGTATACTCATTCAAAGGAGACACATACACCGGGCTTGATGCTGACACTCTCTCTGAAAAAGATATTATCTTTGCGCAGGATAAGGTGCGTATACTCTCTGGGCTTTATGGATTACTGAAGCCACTTGATTTAATGTTGCCATACAGGCTCGAGATGAGTACAAGACTCAATAATAAAAAAGGAAAAAATTTATACGAGTTTTGGGGTGACAGTCTTTCAGTAGCTATTTCTCAAGAGCTTGAGGATCATAAGGATATGACGGTAATAAATTGCGCTTCCAATGAGTATTTTAAGTCCATCTACAATAGCTCACTAAATGCCAATATTGTTACCCCTGAGTTCAAGGAAATAAAAAATGGTAAAACCAGGATGATATCATTTTTTGCTAAAAAAGCCCGGGGTATGATGGCCAGGTTTATTATTGAAAACAGGATTGAGGATGCAGAACAGATTCTTGATTTTACCATGGCTGGTTACGAATATGATCCTTCATTATCGGAAGATGCGAGACCTGTTTTTACTAGAGTTCAGCCCTAGAGCCTTTATTTTTTATCTTAATCTTAAAAAACATCTAATAACTTTCTTTTTAATAGTTTTTTTTAGTGTCCAGTCTTTTGCTAATGATATTAATGTTGAAGACACTTTAATTATTCATCCTATTAGTTTTAGTACGCCTAGTCCTGAAGGCTGGGTCGCCCAGTATAAGGCAACGATTGATTTTCCCGATGAGGAGTGGTCATGGAGAAAAATAATGATGGTGCAAACGCTTAAGTGCGATCCTGCGACCAAAGGAGATAAGTATGACTGTGGAGAGTGGGACTATATCTGGGACGCGCTTCTCCATGTTCCAAAAGAAGATACGATTGAGGTATTTAAGCTGGGAAGTTTTGTAACCCCATATGGAAAGAGGCTGGTAATGGGTGGTGTAAGCGGTTGGCAGTGGACCTATGATATAACAGACTATGCCCCACTTTTAAAAGGCAAGAGGGACTTACACATCGGTAACAACCAAGAACTACTAGACCTAAAATTTTATTTTATCAGTGGAACACCATTCAGATATCAGATGTCTGTGAAAAATATATACCCTCTTGGAGAATATGATGGTCACTATGGCTATACATATAAATATGGTGATATATCAAATAACAAGGTGTTAAAGACAAAACGAATCGATCTCGACCCACTTGCATCTGGATTTAGCATAAAAGCTATTATCTCAGGTCACGGACATGAGGGACCAAAATATTGTTGTGAGTGGGTAAATAAGTCACACTCTTATATTATTAATGGTCTTAAAGAGTTCACCTGGAACGTTTGGAAAGACTGTGGAAATAATCCAATCTACCCACAGGGCGGAACCTGGCCATATGATAGGGCCGGATGGTGCCCAGGTACTAAGGTAGACGAATATGTTTTTGAGCTTACAGACCTGGTTAACCCTGGCCAGACTATTTCTATTGACTATGAGATTGAAAAAATGATCGATCAGAAAGAGGCCAAAGGAATCTACAGGATGAGCCACCAGTTATTTTCATTTGGCCCACCAAATTTTAAGCGAAACCTAGAAATAGTAGATATTATAAACCCAAGTTCAAGAGACCAATATTCAAGGATTAATCCCACACTATCTAGTCCAAGAGTGATTGTGAAAAATATTGGTTCAGAAGAAGTTCGAAGAATAAAATTTATTTATGGTCTCGAATCAGGAAAAAGAGAAATCTTTAGGTGGCGAGGGAGTATTAAGTTCCTTGAAAAATTAACAATCGAGCTTCCTATAAACGATTGGTCTGGTCTGAACGTAGACCAAAGGTTTTTTGTTCAGGCATTTTCTTTAAATGGACGAGAGGATGAGAGCCCAGCAGATAATATACTATTCACTCAGGCTAGAATACCTAAAACTCTGCCGAGTGAATTTTTAATAAAATTAACAACAAACAATCTTGATAGAGCAAAGCAAAACACGTACGAGATTAGAGACTATTATGGAAACATATTTTATTCTGAATATATGTTTTTAGACACTACAGCCTACGACATTAAGATTAGCCTAGACCCGGGGCTTTATCAGTTTATTTTTTCAGACGCTAATGAGGATGGTATAGACCGGCTCTGGTGGCAGCAAAAAGATTCTGTTGGCCTAAGTGGAAAACTGGGTCTATATAATCTAGACCAGAGTGTGATCCAAAAATTTACTCCAGACTTTGGGCAAGAGATTCGTATGGATTTTATAGTTGGTCCAATTCCATAGTGACATAAATAAAATACAATTAAATTCAGAGTCTAACGCAGCCTTTCAGACACACTATTAAACCCGTTGTATAGCTGGTGATGTTTTCTAGACTGATTTAGTAGTAATTATAAAAACAGTCGAGAAAATATAACAATGCAAAACTTTTTAGAAATAAAACTTAAAAATGATATAACAAAAGCTCTTAATGAGCTTGGTTTTATTACCCCTACGCCGATCCAGTCAAAGACAATACCACTTCTAATGAACTCGGACCAAGATCTTATTGGCGCTGCACAGACAGGCACAGGAAAAACAGCGGCCTTTGGGATACCATCGATCCATCTGGCAGATGAGTCAAATAAAATCCCGCAGACACTTATTCTATGTCCTACTAGGGAGCTTTGTATGCAGATCACAAATGATCTAAAAAAGTATTCAAAATACTTGAAAAAGATACAAATCGTACCTGTCTATGGCGGTGCCAGCATGGAAACCCAGATAAGGGCTTTAAATAAAGGGCCGCAGATTGTTATTGGTACACCTGGCCGGACAAAAGACATGATCAAAAGAAAGAAACTTTTGCTAGCGAGTCTTGACAGGATTGTTCTTGATGAGGCAGATGAGATGCTTTCAATGGGATTCAAAGAAGATCTAGACTTTATTCTTTCAAAAGCACCGGCACAAGTACAGAAATTGCTTTTCTCGGCAACGATGCAAAAAAAAGTAACCACTATCATAAAAGAGTACATGACCAATCCAGTCACCATAGCCGTAGATCCAATAAATACAGCAGCAATAAATGTGGTCCATCGGTATCATATGGTTCAGGCCAAGGATAGGTATGAGGTTGTCAAACGTATTGCAGATATTAATCCAAATATTTATGGAATAGTATTTTGTAGAACACGCAGAGAAACAAAAGATGTTTCAAACAGGTTAATGGTAGACGGGTATAATGCTGATGCTTTGCATGGAGACTTGTCTCAATCGCAGCGTGATGAAGTAATGAACAGATTCAGAAAAGCCCAGTTACAATTATTGGTTGCCACAGACGTTGCCGCTCGTGGCCTTGATGTAAACAACCTATCGCACATTATAAATTATAATCTACCAGATGATCCAGAGATCTATACTCATAGAAGCGGCAGGACAGGAAGGGCCGGAAAAAAAGGAATATCCATTGCTATAATCCACTCAAGAGAGGTAAGAAGACTAAAAGATATTGAAAAAATGTCAGGAATAAAGTTCTCAAAAGAGCTCGTTCCAACGGGCGATGACATATGCAAGAAACAGTTATATGCTCTGATAGACAAAATAAAAAATATTGAAGTGGACAATGAGAAGATAGAGCCATTCTTGTCTTCGATTAATGAGAAGCTTGAGGGGCTTGACAGGGATCAGTTAATAAAACATTTTGTTTCTGCTGAGTTCAATCGATTTATTTCTTACTACAAAAATGCCAGAGATATTAATATTCTTTCGGTCAGTAAATCGTCTAGATCTAAGACAGATAGAAAAACAACTGGCGGACGGCGAGGCGGTGTAAGAAATAATTTTACACGGTTCTATATTAATATTGGGACGAAGCACAGGCTTAATCCTTTAAAACTAATTAGTTTAATTAATGAAAGCTTAAATTCTAGCGATCACGAAATAGGAAAAATAGAGATACTGAAGACATTTTCTTTTTTTGAGATCGACTCATCGGTTTCACTGAAACTGATAGAAACCTTAAAAGGAACAAAATTCAATCGTGTGAAAGTTAAGGCTGAGATATCGAAAGAAAAGTCTAAACCATCAAACTCTAAAATGAAAATGGATAATAGACGGAAAGGAAGGTCAAAGAAAAATAGATGGAGAGGGCCTGCTGGATCTCGGAGAAAAAATCGCAGAAAAAACAATGGTAGAAATTAATACATCAAAACCAGTACTTGTCACCGGTGCGACAGGATATGTTGCAGGATGGATAGTAAAAGGTCTGTTAGAAAAGGGCATAACGGTCTATGCTGCAATTAGAGATGTTGATGATAAAAACAAAAGACAGCATTTGGATAAGATGGCTAATGAGTCAAACGGAGATATAAAATATTTTGAAGCAGATTTGCTTGATCCCGGTTCTTATAAAGAGGCAATGGAAGATTGTGAGCTGGTTTTTCACACAGCATCTCCTTTCTTTTTAGACTCAAAAGATGCTCAAAAAGAGCTCATTGATCCTGCGTTTGAGGGCACGAGAAATGTACTTGATTCTGTGAATAAAACAGCCAGCGTCAAGCGAGTGGTATTAACAAGCAGTGTCGCAGCAATTTACGGTGACACCATTGACAGTAAAAACGTTCCTGATGGTATTTTTGATGAGAGTGTGTGGAACACATCATCGACCCCGACTCAGAGCGAGTACAGCTACTCTAAAACTGTTGCCGAAAAAGAAGCCTGGAAAATTTGCGGTGAACAAAACAGGTGGGACCTGGTAGTCATAAACCCGTCACTGGTTCTTGGACCAGCGCTGAACCCGCACTCTGACTTTGAGAGCAAGAAATTTATGCTTCAGATGGGTAATGGTGACCTGAAAAGTGGGGTACCAGATATAAAGCTGGGAATCGTCGATGTAAGAAATGTAGGTCAGGCACACTTGAATGCCGGTTACAAGCCTGATGCAAGCGGACGGTATATCATCTCATCTGATAGTATGGATTTTCTAACTATTGGTAAACATTTGCTAGAAAAGTTTGGAAACAAGTATCCCATACCCAGAAGAGTAGCCCCAAAATTTCTAGTATGGTTGATAGCTCCTATGATCGGTATAAAACGAAATTTTGTTAGTAGAAATGTTGGATATGCAGTTCACTTTAATAATGCAAAAAGCAAAAAAGAATTAGCAATCGATTATATTCCCGTAAGGGACACGGTTGTTGATTTTTTTCAGCAGTTTATTGATGAAAAATTGATCTAAAACGAATCTAGTCCATTAAATCATTTATAAAATAAATGTTTATTAACTCGCACATAGCCTCTGGATATATAGCCTCAAGGTTTGACACAGATGATAAGAAGTGGATATTTCTTTGGATGTTTGCTTCTATAATACCTGACATTGATGGGCTCTGGTCTAAAACAGTGGTAGACCACCACAGCATTTTGCACACGCCATTTTTTTGGATTATTGTTTGTGGAGTTGGATGGTTCATTGGCCATGTAAGAGTTGACGATGATATTAAGAGATTCTTTTTAATAATTTTTCTTGGAAGCTTATTACATCTTTGTACTGATTATATCACCGCAAGGACAGTTGGTATAAAGTGGCTTTTTCCGTATAACAATGTTGATTATTATTTATTTACGATTTCTCCTGAAAAAGGGAACATACCTATTTGGGAGATGCTTGTTCCACCATACGTAACGTTTTACATGGAAAATAAAATCCTGACTATATTTGAGGCGTTAATTAACATAATCGCTCTAGTATTGTATTTTTTTATCTATAATAAAACAGATTAGAAATTTTATCTTATATAAAAAATTATGAGACAGTTATTAACAATTTCTGCTAAAAAAAAACATAGGTAAATTTGAATATACATGAGCTTTAATAAACAATATTTCACGTTATTTTTAATCACATTTATCGTTTGTTCTTGTGATGAAAATAAGCATGTCAAATCCTATAGGTTACCAAAGACCAATTTTAATGTATCAGAAAATGAAGTCCCAAAAGATATACCTAAAAATGTTAAAGGTATAGGCTGGGACCTTCCACAAGCCTGGGTCCCATCTGATGGACACTCTATGCGATTGGCGAGTTTTGATGTTCCCTATTCAAATGGTGTCGGAGACTTGTCTATTGTCTCACTGAGTGGTGAGAGTGGTGGACTAGTAGCGAATGTAAATCGGTGGCGTAGGCAGATAGATTTAGAATCTATTGATGAGGAAGAGATATTGGCTTCGGCAGTAAATGGTAATAGCAGAATGGGCCCATTCAGGTTATTTAGATTGGTCAATGATTCTAATAAAGGGAAGGCTATTTTAGCGGCCGTATTACCAAGTGGGGGAAAAACATTTTTTATTAAGCTCACTGCTAGCGAGCAAGGGATAAACGAGTTAAGGTTTTCTTTTATGGAGTTCTGCTCTTCAATAGGAGAGGCTAAATAATGAAGAGAGAGATCATTAAAATTTTAAGCAGCCCAAAGCTTTTTGTGTATTGCTTAGTCTGGTTGATGGTGTTAGTAGTCGTTGGGACAGTCTCACAGCGTGATATAGGATTATTTGCATCTCAGCAGCGATATTTTTCATCTTATATTTTCTTATTTGGTCCGATTCCACTACCTGGTGGAAGAATAGTCTTAGCGCTTATGCTCACAAACCTTATTGCAATGCTGTTTAAACAAAACCTCTGGAAAATGAAAAAGATTGGAGTCCTCATTGTCCATCTAGGTGGAATCATGCTTCTTGTTGGAGCAGGTTTAACCGCAATATTTAGTTCAGAAGGGAGTATGGTCATTGAAGAAGGATCAAGATCAAATACTGTGGATGATTATCATGCTACGGAGCTTGCAATTATTAATATCTCTGAACAAGGCTATGATGAATATACAGTGTTTGACCAGGCTCTATTTGCTAGCGGAAATAATCTTAGTCATGAGAACTTAGATTTTGATATAACAATACTAGAATACATGGACAATTCCACCCTTGAGAACAGGATTGCAGATTCTGATATTCAGTACAAAGGAATGCTGAAAAATTTTTCACTAAAAGAAATACCTAGGGATAAGGATGACATGAAAAATCGTCCTGGTATTATTTTTCAAGTTTCTGGAAGTTTTACGGATAGTGATGGTACCTATGGTCTGATCTTTGGTCAGTCTATTCCAGCGAAATTGAATATTGATGAAAAACGATACGTAATGTCCCTACAGAAAAAGAAAACATATCTTCCTTTTGCTATAGAACTTCTAGACTTTAAAAAGGTAATGCATCCGGGAACTCAGGTAGCAAAGAGTTATAGCTCAAGAATAAATCTTATTGAAAATAATGTTCCTAGATCAGTCCTTATTGAGATGAACAAGCCACTCAGACACAAAGGCTACACTTTCTACCAGGCCTCATTTATTGAAGGGTTAGATAATGAGGCCACAGTCTTGGCTGCGGTTCATAACTATGGCAGACTCTTTCCTTATATCTCGAGCATTATTATGTCGATAGGTTTACTTGTCCATATACTTACTAATCTTCCGTCTCTTTTGAAGAAAAACAAAAAATGAAGAAATCCTTTACCTTCGCCCTCGCTTTTTTATCGTTTATATTTTTTGATTATAAAGGTTTAAGTGCAAAAGATCTATCTGAAAAAAATATACCCATTCAAGAGGGTGGCAGAATAAAACCATTGGACACATATGCTAGGAATCAGGCTCTTGCATTTTATGGAAAAAGAAATATTAAACATGAAAATCTTTTGGCCATTGACTGGCTAATGAATCTATTCATTTATCCTGAGTTAGGTTTAGAACAAAAAATATTCAACATTCGAAGCCCGGATATTGTTAACGCACTTGATTTAGAGTGGACAAATAATTTCCACAAATACAGTTACAGTGAAATCTTTCCTGGTATACAAAACCAGTTACCTCTTATTAGTAGTATTTTTGATAAGAAGGAAGAAGATAGAGACCTTTTCGATAACCAGTTGGTGGAACTATATCAGAACATAATGAAATACAGGCAGATAGCTTCAAGCCTTAGTTGCCTGCTGCCGATGTTTACTGTCTATGACCCTGAGACCGCTGAGAAGCTACATATTGAGCCAGGCCAGTTCGCGAGTTACGCACATATCATGAGCCACAGGGGCTCACTTTTTAATGTTTCTCAGAATATACTGACCAAGTCAGAAGAGAGCTGGACAGAGAACGAGAGGGAGGTCGCTCTATTACTTTATAATCTTCAGCAGACAAGTTTGGATGAATTCGCCAAAGCACTTAAGATTATTCCCCCAGCAAAGGATGACACGACTGGGCTGTGGATATCACCGTGGGAGCTATTAGATGGGAGGGAGATTGAGCCACATCAGGATAGAATTATGAAATCAATGGAAGCATACCTCTTGGCTAGATATGAGAAAAATTCTATCTCTATGGATGACGCACTAAAGTCTTATAAAACTGGATTATTATCTTCTCCTGGTGATAGAGTGAAATTTTCTATACTTGAAAAAGAGACCTGGCTGAATAAAGCGAATCTTTTTACACTAAGTCTGGTTTTCTATTTGTTTGGATTTATTCTTTTAGGAATCAGCTGGATGGTCCAGCCAATCCTACTTAAGAATGTTGCCTATGGTTCCCTGATATCAGGGTTTATGCTCCACACCTATGGAATCTATCTGAGGATGGTTATTATGAGCCGCCCACCTATTTCTACTCTCTATGAGACAGTCATATTTGTTGGCTTTGTGATTGTATTGTTGTCAGTAGTGATTGAGTATCTTAGGAAAGATGGACTAGGTGTTTTTATTGGTTCAGTAAGCGGTTCAATGCTCCACTATGTTGGATTTGGGTATGCTGCAGATGGTGACACGCTCGAGATGCTAGTGGCCGTTCTAAATTCAAATTTTTGGCTAGCGACACATGTTACCACAATCATCCTGGGGTATGGAACCTCACTCATGGCTGGATTAATTGGTCATTTGTATTTGATTGAAAAAATACGAGTGCCAAATAATAGTAAACGTTTAAAAAGCATATATGATAATATGTTTGGGGTTACACTAATTGCTCTGTTTTTTACTCTCTTTGGTACCATACTAGGGGGAATATGGGCGGACCAGTCCTGGGGAAGGTTCTGGGGCTGGGATCCAAAAGAAAACGGTGCACTACTTATTGTTTTATGGCAGCTGATGATGGTGCACATGCGTCTTAGCGGTTTAGCTAAGGCTGATAGATTTGCCCTTGGGATGGTGTTGAACAATATTGTTGTTATCATGGCCTGGTTTGGCGTGAACCTACTATCTATTGGTCTTCACAGTTATGGTTTTGCGAGCGGTATCGCTGTAAACATAGTGCTGTTTACTGTTTTTGAACTTGTTACTGGTTTTGGTACTTACTATTGGGCTAGATCAAAAGGCAAAAATATTAAGGCTAGTTTTTAATCTTTCTATCTCATTTGTATCTAACAGTATGATGTATAGCTGGTCTAATCAAACTAATTATGGTTCATGAAATGAAAAAAATATGTTTACCGATAATTGTATTTATTCATATGATTTATGGTCAAGACACATGCGAGTATTCAACTGCTGGTATTTTAACTGATATTAGTGAAGAGATTTATAACAGTGATGAATCAGTTAATGCATATAGTATTTTCTCTTGGACCTCAGATGATCTTAACAGAATCCTGTCTGGCAATGGTATCCCTAATCATGAGGTAGGTACTTTTCCTAATCCTAACAACCCTAATACTATAAGTGAACAAAATGTAAACCAAACATTTACCCTTTGCCCTGCATTAGTCTCTGAGACCGGCGTTCCTGTTGGTGGCCCTGCGGGCGCTATAGCCTACGCTATTAATAGTGTAAAATTTGATCCAGCTACGGCCGGAAGATGTGATGATGATGGGGTATGTAGTCTAGCACAAGGACAAGGTCAATGGAATATAGAAGCCCTTGGACATGAAACATTTGACTTTGGAGATGATATGAACCATGCCCATGTGCAGCCCTCTGGCGAATATCACTACCACGGCATGCCAGAACTTCTGATGGATCTTTTGGGAGATGATTCGAGTATGACCCTTGTTGGGTGGGCATCAGATGGTTTTCCTGTGTATGCAAGATATGGCTTTTCCAATGCAAATGATTCAAGCAGTGAGGTTATATCTCTTCAGCCGAGTTGGAGACTAAAAACCGAGCCGGATGAAGGACGCCCAGATACACTAACTGCCCTTGAAGGTGGCCCGGGTCAGGGAACAAATAATCCAAATATTCTGATTCCAATGGGCGCTTTTACTCAAGATTTTGAATATGTAGAAGGTCATGGGGATCTCGATGAGTGTAATGGAAGAGTAGGCGTCACCCCTGAGTTTCCTGAAGGTATTTATTATTACATGGTTACTGATGACTTTCCATTTTTCTCAAGATGTCTAAAGGGGGACTTTGCCGGAGGAGGTGGAGGAGTTCCTGATTGTGATGATGTTCCTCCTGGTAATCCCTGCTGTGGAGACGGAGTCTGCGGAGGGCCTGAGACAGAGGACAATTGTCCAAGTGACTGTGGCACAGCCAGCGCTGCACCTGAGCTAGATAATTTTTCTCTTTCGGCTGACAGCGTAAACACAAGCACGACTGCGGTTACTGTTATCTACACACTCAGTGCAAGCGATCCTGACGACTATCTTCTAGATTATACGGTAAGACTGATTCTTAATGGCGGTCCTGTGAATGGTGGTGAGATTATGGAAGCCTCTGGTGATTTTAATAGTAACCTTTCCTCGTCCAATGTGTCCGGCGCATTTGTATTTCCTATAGGAACGACTGAGGGTCGGTGGAATGCCAGAGTATTGATCCATGATGAGAGCAATAACCTGACCAACTTGGGACCGAATGAATTGGCTGAGAAAAATTTTCAGAGTCACATAATCGTAGACAATACACTGCTTGGTAGCGAAAAGCTTAATACTCTACCAATGGAGTTTGCACTTTTGCCAAACTTTCCTAATCCTTTTAACCCTAGTACTTCCGTTCGTTTTCACGTGCCGATTAGATCTAACATAGATATCTCAGTTTTTGATATATTAGGAAACCATATAGAAACGATCATGAACATTGAAGTATATCCTGGTATAAGATCGATCGTCTGGGCTCCAGATAGGTCAGTGGTTAGCGGAATGTATTTTATTCGTTTAAAAAGTGATCACTTTACATCAACTCAAAAAGTTATGTTCCTAAAATAATTATTTAAGTGTGCTGGTTCTGTTTTCCGTTACTAATTTATAAGACACAAACATGAAAAAATTATTATTCTTTCTTAGTTTTTATGTGTCAGCACAAAGTGTCCATGCTGACACACTCACAATTACCTTTTTAGATAGCGAAACATCAAACCCAATTGAAGGTGTATACGGGTTTATTGATTTTATTAATAATAATAAAGATATTGGAACATTACGTTAGCATACTCACAAAGGCGATTTTCATAGAAAATATCTTACTTGCTTATTTTTTAGGCATGTGCTCTTTCCTTTCCATATCCAAGAAGATTGATACATCAATAGGCCTTGGTTTTGCAGTTATATTTGTATTGTCAACACAGTAAAGTACTGCATTTTGATCAATAGATTCTAAAGATTTATCTGACATTGTT
>CAJWMI010000014.1 GCA_913043185.1 uncultured Fidelibacterota bacterium
ATGCTGGCGGTTATATCAGAGTTTGGTTCCCAATCTAAACGAAAATCATATCTTACGTTTTTTACGTTAAAATCAGGAAAATCTTTGATACCATCATCATTTGCATCTTCCATTAATTTAGGCAGACCACCATAGTTTATCACAAAATCTGATTCATCAATCTCATCAATCATTCCATCATTATCATTGTCGATTTCATCCGAGCCCCAGTTATCATTATAGATTCCGTTCGAATTGGTATCAAATATTATATTACCATCATCATCAAATTTATATTCACCAAACCCACCTTTATTTGTGTCCCAATGTCCATAGTAGTTTCCGAATCGGTCAAGCCATTCCGATCCTATTTCATCATACTCATCAATTTCACCATCATTATCATTGTCCACTCCATCGAACCAAATCTCTCCAGGTTCATCAATACCTTTGTCAATTCCCTCATCGATAGCACCGTCACCATCATTATCAATCCCATCTATATATCCACGTCCGACATCATCATAGCCAAGCCCATAAAGAATTATTCCATTCTCTAAAAAATATCTTCCATAAGGGTCATTCAACGCTTTAGCAACCATTGCCGAGTCAACCAATGGAGAACCCGCCTCGGCATCAGGAAAAGGTCGATTATCAACACCATCGCCAATTTTAGGTCCAGTCCAATCGGTAAAATCTCCTGATCCCCAGCCTAGATTCTCATCAATAAACCCATTCCCATTATCATCTATCCCATTACCGTCAATTTCACCTTCTAGCCACTCAACTGGCATCCTTGGGCTGCCAGACTCACCGCCTATTGCGCCATCTTCAATTCTATTGTGAACCAAGTTAGATCTACCGATAAATGATGGAGAGTGTCCCTCATACTCATCCTCATTATAATGGTTCCAATCTTCACCTCTAAGTGAAACAGCAGAAAATTTAACGCCGATGTTGTTGAACTTATGTGCTATTCTAAAAGTATTTTTCTCGAGAGGTTTAGTGCTTGCCTGGTTTAGATATCCTCTTTGAATATTAAACTTAGTCCCCTGCGATCTCAGTGGAGAGCTTGTAATAATGTTTAAAACACCACTGTGTGCATTCGGGCCGTAAAGGGCGGAGGACGGGCCTAGCACAACCTCGATCTGTTCAACATCATCGAAAGACACAGGTATCACATTATAAGCAGTAAGTCTTAAGGATGGCACATTGGCCATTCTCCCATCTGTCAGTGTTAGCAGCCTGGAACTAAAAGAGGAATTAAAGCCTCTAGCTGTCATGTTGTAGCTGTCAATACCAGACTGCGTAAAATCAATCCCCTTAGTCCCTTTTAAATAGTCACCAAGGTTAGTGTTGCTTTCTCTTCTAATCTCTTTTTTTGAGATTACAGATATAGCTGCTGGCGCATCTTCAATTCGTTCTCTTCGCCTTGATGCGGTAACAACATACTCATCAAGCTGAATCGCCTCAGGCTCTAAAAGAATCGTAATTCTTTTTTGTTCTGTATCAGGGATTATTATTTGTTGTTTGTACGTAGAATAGCCCATGTATGAGGCAATGATTGTGTACGTCCCAGCGTCAATATTTTCAATACTAAACCTGCCATCGTTATCAGAGGCAGCGCCCAAGCTTGTTCCTTGAAGTGTAATATTGGCAAAAGAGAGGGGTGACTGGTTTGACTTGTCTAGAATTTCTCCTTCAAGCTTATACGATTGCCCAAAAATCATATGGTTAGTGAGCACGAAAAAAGTAATTAGTGTTTTGTAATTCATTTTGATATTAAAATAAAAAAAACAGCCTCTTGAAAAAATCAAAAGGCTGTTTTTATAGTTAAATCAATTTCGAGATTACTTCAGGAATAACATTTTACCTTGTAATCTTCTACCATCTGACTCAACATCATATAGATACATTCCACTTGGAACTACCTTGCCATTTGTACTTTTACCATTCCAGCTGACATCATACGTCCCAGCATTAATTTTCTTATTCATAATGGTAGCTACTTTTTCACCCTTTAGTGAGTAGACAGTAACTTTCACATTACTACTACGATCATTAGTAAACCTGATTTTTGTAGTAGGATTAAAAGGATTTGGATAGTTCCCTTTTAGCTCAAAATTCTTAACCAGAATTCCATCGTCAACAGTGCTTAGTGCGCCCATATAGGTCCAGTGTGAGTTAATATACTGAGACCACTTAGCTGGGAAACAGTTTGCAAAACTCTGGACATAAAGCCTACCGCCATTTGGAAACCATACCTCATCATAGTAATAATAAGAATAATCATCAAAATCATCTATGCTTAGATCATGGTCAGAATCATCGACAGTAATTGCGCCACCACTTGAATTAACAAGTTGGGCTTCATACGTGGTCAATGCACCAAGTATGTAACCTAAAAACGCATTTCCAACATCTGCCAGTCCCAGGCCTGCGCCTAACCAAGTAGCAAGTTCTGTCTGTACTGCCGCGTCAAGACCATCGTTGAGTGCTAGCTGGACATCTTCGTGAACATCCCAATAATACATAGTATAGTCAATCAACGAATCAGCAAGCATAGGAATATTAGGAGCCGTTGGATCCGCTAGAGCACCACCAAGAACAGCGGCAGTTGCTCCCTCTGATATTGCGAATAAAGTTTTTAGCACGTTCCACGTAGCATAATAGCCAGTGAACTGCAGGGCCTCGTCACCACTGAATGCCACACCATCTCCGCCACCAAGTAAGTCACCAGTTGGGTCAAAGATATAGCCCCACTCTGATGTAAAAGCTCCATAGCCTTCTTCACCAGTTGTTGGGTGCGTTATTCCTTCACCGCCAAACATATATGGAGGATTATCAGTAGGAAGATTTATGGTAATACCAGAGGCTGCTGCGAGCTGCGCGACAGCGCCTATGGTTACTGAATCAGCAGGTATACCAGCTCTACCAACCATGCCATTTAATAGGCCTAGATCAGCTTCGGCTTGCACAAAATAAGGGTCACCAGTACTTACGATACCAATATTTGCATCAGGCCCATCGTGCGCTTCCCATCCAATATTTAGTCCATCTGGAGTTTGATATGTGTTATCTGTATAGTTTACTTGTATATATCCCCAGTTTGGCATTGCAGTTTCTGTTCCATCAGCCATTAAACCGTAATCAGTACCATAAACATGGTTTACCATGTCAGGTGCACTAAATGATGCGAATACACCTGAGGTGATAATACCCCATCCGTATCTTACGCTGTTTCCTATAACCAAAGGATCATAGCCCCCATCTGTCCACGTTCCTTGATCCTGTATTGGAAGAAAAACTTGTTCGGTTATACAGTCCTGAGTGTTTGTGGTTGGATAAACACTTCCCGCATTTATTGTGTATGAGCCAGCAGTAAAATCAGTATTAAGACCTAGCCCAAACGCTGCCAGTGCTGCTGCTGAGCCAAGTGGAACGTCTAACACGCCTATAGTATCTCCTACATCAAAATATGGAAGCTCATAATCAAACAGTGAAGTATCTGCGTCTGGCCAGCCTACACGGACGGCATAGGTTGCTGCAGAGTCATCGTATGTAGTTGTGTAGGTGTTGCCATCATTTCCAGTTTGATTGACATCTCTAACTACGGTGACATATTTTACAACAAGACTATCAAGTTCATAGTTACCATCTATTACCTGAGCTGGTAAAATTGAAACAGATAGTATTATGGATAGAAAAAGAATTATCATTTTTTTCATTTATTCCTCCTTAGGTTTATTAACAGATAAAATGTCCACTCTACTATGGACAATTAAATTATCATATGTCCCTAAAAATAATTAATTATGCAGTAAGTATCAAAGCGCTTTATTTTTTTTGATTGGACCTGGCCCAGAGCATCCAGAGGCAATATAAAAAAATAATGCTACCGACAATGAATATAGCATTTAGTATAATATCACTTAACATAAATTGATTACTAAAATTTTCATGATAGGAAAATTGTTAGCTAAATTACAATTCTAATTTTTGTATCATATATAAAAAACTAAATGAAAATCGCGGTATTAGTAAAGCAAGTTATTGGCTCTGAATCAGCACTAGAAATATCGGATAATAATACTTGGGTCAAAGAAGAAAACGCTTCGTTTGTAATGAATCCCCCTGATAATTATGCTATAGAAGAGGGATTGACCATCAAAGAAAAAATCGGTGAGAGCGAGGTAGTTATTGTTAGTTATGGTCCAGCCAGAGTTCAAAAAGTAATCAGAGAAGGTCTCGCAAAGGGCGCAGACAGAGGTATTCATATTGAAGAAAGCGGACAGTTTGAAACAGATCCATTATCTATAGGGAAAAGTATAGTCGCTGCAATAAAAGATGAAAATTTTGATCTGATACTTTCAGGATTACAGTCTGATGATACGGGCATGGGGCAGACAGGAGTCTTGGTTGGTGAGTTGCTTGGTATGTCTACTGCGTCACTCGCAATCGAGACTGAAATAGATAAAGAAAAAATCAGGGTGAAGAGGGAACTTGAGTCAGGATGGTTTCAGTGGGTTACGCTCAGATCACCTGCTTCAGTAAGTATCCAGTCTGGAATAAACCAGCCGAGGTATCCTTCTTTGAAAGGTATTATGGGTGCAAAGAAAAAAGAAATAAAAATTGTCCAATCTCAAAACGCAGAGAAAAAGCAGTCTATAGAAAAAGTTTTTGTTCCTCAAACATCTAAAGAGACAGAGGTCATTGATACCGACCTCAATTCTACCGTAGACAGAATTGTGGAAATATTAAAATCGGAAGTAAAAGTATTTTAGTGATGGATATTCTTGTCGTTATTGAAGATAGTAGGGGCCTAATGCACCGTATGAGCAAGGAAGCTATTGCCGGCGCACAAAAAATTGGTGGAAACATTACAGCGCTGGTCATAGGTGATAATTCAGATGCTATTTCAAATGAGCTCTCATCTATTGCAATAGAAAAGACTTTAGTCGTAAAGCATGAGCTTGTTTCATCCTATAATTCAGATGGTTATACAGAGGTTATAGCTCAAGTAATCCAGTCCACTGACCCGGATATGGTGGTGATTGGCCATACCTATCAGACTCGTGATTTTATGCCACGTGTCAGCGCCAGACTTGATATCCCATTTATCCCTGATATTATATATGTGGAACAAGATTCTTATACCAAGCAAGTGCTCAATTCAAAGCTTAATTCTTCAGTCTCATCCTCATCGAATAAAAAGATATTAAGTTTCCAGTCAGCTTGTTATAACGAAGAAGATGTTCTCACAGGAACAAGCAGTTCGGAGAATTTTGAAATTAACCTTGATTTGTCCGTGATCAGATCTAGCTCGGAAGAACCTTTTCAGGATTCAGTTGCAGAGGTAGATCTTGAAAGCGCAGAGCTTATAGTTTCTGTTGGTAGAGGCATACAAAAAGAAGAAAATATTCCAATCGCTTTTGATCTGGCTAGTGCAATCTCTGCAGAGGTTTCAGCGAGCAGGCCTGTTGTTGATGCTGGCTGGCTACCTAGTTTTCGGCAGGTTGGTAGCTCAGGAAGTACAGTCTCGCCAAAACTATATTTTTCATTAGGTATTTCCGGAGCGATTCAGCATGTTGTCGGGATGAAAGGTTCGAAAAATATTTTAGCCATAAACAAAGATCCTGATGCTCCAATATTTGAGATAGCAGACTATGCCGTTGTTGGCGATGTTCTTGAGATTGTTCCGAAATTAATTGAGGCTTTGAATAATTCATAAATATCAAAATTTCTAAGTTTCTGTCTATCACTTATTTATTAGATTTCCATATATTTTATATTAGTGAATGTTAATCGATATAAAATACTTATGCATAATCTAAATCTGAAGAGTTGTTAATTGTTATCCTCTATTGAGAAAATCATTTTTATCTTTATCGCGCTTAGTGCAATTGGCGGATCTTTTATTACATTCAGAAAAATGTTCCGCGTGATAGGTGCGGGTACTCAGCCTATTGATTGGAGATCAGCGTTTTTTAATTTATCCAAAGGTTTAAAAGTATTTATTAGTCAAAATACCTTATTTAAAACTCGTCCAATGGTCGGCCTTGTCCACGCACTGGTTGCTTGGGGATTTACGCTTTATTTAGTGGTTAATATTGTAGATGTGCTTTACGGATTTATTCCTGGGTTTTATTTTTTCCCAGACCATATTATCGGAAAATTCTACAGAGTCTTTGTTGATTTCTTTACCGTAATGGTTTTGTTTGGTGTTATCTATTTCCTAATTAGGAGATTTATTATTAATGATAACAGACTAACGATAGATGAGCCTGTAATGTTAAACCCTGAGGCGCAAAAGGGAATGCATAGAGACTCTCTTATTGTTGGTTTTTTTATACTGTTTCATGTTGGAGCCAGATTTTTGTCTGCTAGTTTTGAAATCGCTAAAAATACTGCTGATAGTTTTCAGCCTGCGGCCACACTAGTCTCCCTATTGTGGTCAAATTTATCAGATGATAGTATTATCTTTTATGAGCATATAACATGGTGGATCGCCCTCGGTCTCATTCTTGGGTTTTTACCTTATTTCCCATATTCAAAACACGCACACTTGTTTATGGGCCCGCTTAATTTTATGGTCTCAAAAGATAGGAAGTCTATGGCCTCAATAGAGACAATAGATTTTGAGGATGATTCCATTGAACAGTTTGGCGCTGGACAGTTGCAGCACCTGCCCCAGAAGCAGCTATTGGATGCATATGCATGTATACAGTGCAGCCGCTGTCAAGATGCATGTCCTGCTTATGAGACTGGTAAAGAGCTTTCACCATCAGCGCTCGAGATCAACAAACGTTATTTTTTAAACACACATTTAGATGAGTTCATAGATGGATCAATACCTGATGCTTCTATTACAGATATATTGCTTACAGATGAAGCAGCCTGGAGCTGTACAACTTGCGGGTATTGTGTTGAGGTTTGTCCTGTTGGGAATGAGCCTATGTTGGATATATTGAGGGCAAGACAGGATCTTGTCATGATGGAGAGCAAGTTTCCGCAAGAAGCTATGGAAACATTTGATAAAATAGAAAACTATGGTAATCCATGGGGAATGAGCCCACAAGATAGAGAAAACTGG
Source organism: uncultured Fidelibacterota bacterium (assembly GCA_913043185.1). Next base: position 7,073 of record CAJWMI010000014.1, read on the forward strand.
ATGAAAGGCAGAGAGGTGCCTCTGATGAAAGATAAAAAGGAGGCAGAAGTTTTATACTGGGCCGGTTGTGCTGGCGCCTATGACAGCAGGGGAAAGGAGATTTCTCAGGCAGTTGTAGACGTGTTAAATGAAGCAAAAGTAGATTTTGCCTCGCTTGGAAATGAAGAAACCTGCACCGGCGACTCTGCCAGAAGAATAGGCAATGAATATTTGTTTCAGATGATGGCGGAAAAGAATATGGAAACATTTGAAAAATATAAGTTTAAAAAGATTGTTACGCAGTGTCCGCATTGCTTTACCACTTTAAAAAATGATTACTCAGAGCTAGGCGCAAGTCTTGAGGTAGTACATCACTCTCAGTTTATTGGAGAGTTAGTCAGTAAGGGTAAGATTAATCCAAAATCTTGGATGGATGAGGATGTTACTTATCATGATGCTTGTTATCTTGGTCGGCACAATGATGAGTATGACGCCCCAAGAGATGTAATCCAGTCTATTATGCGGAATGGAGAGCTTAAAGAAATGGAGCAATCAAAAGAGAAAAGTTTTTGCTGTGGCGCAGGAGGAGGAAATATGTGGTACGAGATCAAAACAGGAGAAAGGATTAATCACAATCGGTTTAAACAGGCAGCAGAAACCGGAGCGACTACCGTGGCAACAGCATGTAATTTTTGTAATATAATGATGGAAGATGGGATGAAAGTTACTGAAAATGATGAAACCATGAAGGTAGTAGATATAGCCGAGCTTGTTGCTCAGAGTTTGTCTGAATAGTATTTATTCTTTATTTCTGATTTATTTTAGGTTGTGATTCGAACCCATTTTCTTTTAACCATGAACTAGCCCTGTCTCTATTTTTCTCGTTAATAAGAAAGGTAATAAGGTTTCCTTTTTTTATTTTCATTGAGCTATCTACTGGTTCAAGAGATTTTTTTTGCATAATGACCATAGGTAGCAGGAACCCTTTTATTGTCTCATCCAATAGATCAAATTTTTTGTCTAATGTATAGGTAAATGAGCTGTAAGATGTTTTTTCTTGTTTTATTAGTGAACACCAATAGTCCATATCTGCAGAGTGTCCGAAAGGAATTTTACCTCCAGCATCTTTGATCATGGTGGGTGTTATCCCTTCAAAAGAATCTTTAATTCCAATAAGAACGGACATTTCTTTACTTAGGTGTTTAGCTCGCTGTGAAAATATATAGTTTACTTCTTCATTTCCACTGAGTGCGATGATACCCTTTCGAGTATCAGGCTCTGCTCTTTGAAGTGTACGGTCATCAAGTGCGTTTCCAAAAAATACTTTTATACCTTCATTCTCTGCGACTAAGCACAAATTGGGGTCTTCATCTATACAAATAATTTCATTTCCAGCCTGTTTTAATAGTCTTGATAGTAGCCTTGACACCTCATGTGCGCCTAAAATAATCCATCCAGAATGGCTCTTTCTTTTTAGCTTTAACTTTTTGGCTACAGCGCCTCCAGTTAATCCAGCTGAGAGCACAGTAATTATAATTAGTAAAAACACAAGAGCCCTGAGCTGTGTACCATCAAACCCATGTTGTTCAAGCTCATAAACAAACAGTGATGCTACTGCGGCTGCAACAATCCCTCTTGGCGCAATCCATGATAGTAAAAGTTTCTGATTGAAATCCAATCCTGATTTTCTAGTACCAATAAATACGGAAACGGGTCTAATAACAGCAATTAATAAAATAACAGTTAATAAACCAGAAAACCCAAGCCCATATATTTGTTCAATCCTTACGTCTGCCGAAAGCAAAATAAATAACATTCCAATCATAAGGACTGTAAGCTGCTCTTTGAACTCTAGAAGGTCTTGCTGAATATATGTTTTAGAATTTCCGATTGTCATTCCCGCAATAGTTACAGCAGCTATACCACTTTCAGGGCTAATAGTGTTTGAGATTTGAAACAGAGCAATGACCCAGCTTAGGATAAATACATTCTCTAGTCCATCAGGTATGAGGTTTCTAAACCTAAATACTATGGTCAATAAATACCCTCCGGAAACTCCTAAGAGAGCACCAATCGCCAGTCTTGATATAATATGATAAAACCCTGTTATAAATGATAAGCCTGATGGGCTTATTGCAATCTCCAATGCTACAACAGCAATGATAGCGCCGATTGCATCTAATAGAATTCCTTCAGCCTCAAGTATAGTGCTTACGCCATGATGGACTCTTATCCTTTTTAATAGAGGAGTTATAACTGTAGGACCTGTAACAATAATCAATGTTCCAAACAAGATTGATGTCCTAAAGTCCCAACCAAGAAATATAATTGTAATTAAGGTTCCACCAATTAGAGTACACAATGCACCGACTGTGATCAAGCCTCGAATAGCCTTTCTCTCGCGCATGATGCGACTAATACGTAGATTCATACCTCCCTCAAAGAGAATGATTGCAACTGCAAAACCAACTAGTATATATAGTCCAGGCCCTAAAGATTCAGGAATAATCCAGTTCAGTCCGTCAGGCCCAAATAGTATTCCAGATAACAATAAGAGAACAATACCAGGCAGATGCAGGTGTTTGGAACCAACCTGAGCCAGCATTCCTAATACCATGGAGAGGCCTATGGTAAGTGCTGGATTATTCATAAATGAAAAAGAATGATTGAAATGAATGGGGCTTAATTTTTTAGTCCAATTTCTTGAAGTCGTTCTTCCAAATATTTACCTGCCGTATATTTATCTGATAAAACTACTTCGTTTCTTGGATGCAAAAACAAGGGCATAGAATAGCGACTATCATTAGCGATATGATTTTCAGGGTTGACCACACGATGAGTGGTAGAAGGATAATAACCATTAGAAGCTTCTTCCAGCATGTCTCCTATATTAATGATGATAGTGCCCGGGTCTGTTTCTATTTTATGCCATTTTCCATTTTTATCTTTTGCCTCAAGGCCAGGCCCTGTTCCTGCAACTAGCAAGGTAATTAGATTTATATCTTCATGTGCTGCAGCTCGAACTGATTTATTATCTTCCTCTCCAGTAAAAGGTGGGTAATGGATGATCCTAAACAGATTTGTCTTACTTTCATCAATCATGTCTTTAAGTGGCTCACGAAATTGCGATCGAATTTCTTTTGGAGTATGTAATTCTATCCATTCGAGTAAAACCGAGGTCATACTTACTAAACTATTATATAACTCAAGAGTAGCGCCTGTTAAGGTGTTAGGTATACGACCCCATGGGTAGAAATGATAAAATTCTTTGTGGTCTTTTGCTTCATAATCTTTAGCATTTTCGGTGCCAATAGGGAAATATCCATCTTGTGTATTAGAGTCGAATAAATAATCGTATTTGGATGTTGAAGTAAAGAAAGTTTTCCATTCTTGATAAACGCGGGCTACTAAATCAATAGGGATAGGGTGACCAGTGATTACCCCGAAACCAGTCTCTTTAAGTGATTTGGTAAAATCAGCAGGTGCATGTTTATCATTGTAATGGACTTTAGCTACCTGCATAATAAAATTTAAATAACTAATCCAACGCTTTCAATTCTATATCTGCTTCAGTCGCATATTTCATTATTCTATCATCTCTGTAAAATTCATCATAGTATATAGTTTTAATTCCAGAGTTTGCGATAAGCTTAAAACAATGATAACAGGGGGATGCAGTAACATAGATTTCAGAATTATTTATGCTTACTCCGTTCTTTGCGGCCTGCACGATTGCGTTTGCCTCAGCATGGGTTGTTCTAACGCAGTGTCCGTCAACCATTTCATGCCCAATCTCATCGCAGTGCTGTAGGCCCTTTATACTGCCGTTATAGCCCGTGGATAAGATGGTCTTATCCCTCACGATAACTGCGCCTACATGTTTACGATCGCATGTAGATCTTGTAGACACCTCTTTCGCAATATTCATGAAGTAAGTAGGCCAATCAACACGCTTGTTCATAATCATTTGCTACGATTAAATATTTTTACAGCATAACGAGGTTCGCCAAAATAGATTTTATCCGCTACTTGTGCAAGCTGTGCAACAAGAATAAGATATGCCCAGGTCGGAACAGTAACTCCTGCACAGCCTTTAATGATAACTTTCTGATCTGCAAACTTATTAAAGTCCATAGTATGAATCTTTTCTCTAAATGATTTTTCTCTGATTATTCCTTCATCAATGAAGTCATCAAGCAGTATTGTTTCCATATTTAAAAGTATTTTATTGTTGATTGTATCGACTCTACTAATTTATCAACATCAGAAGAATCATTATAAACATAAAAACTAATTCTTGCGGTAGAGGTTTCATCGAGTGTTTTTAGCAATGGTTGAGCACAATGGTGTCCAACTCTAATGCATATATTATCTTCATTTAAAAACTGTGCAAGGTCTTGAGGATGTATTTTATTCATATTAAAACTAATTACTCCTCCGCGACTTGAAGGGTTACCGTGAATGTATAAACCAGAAATTATTTCCAGTTTCTCTATAGCATAATCAGTTAGTTTCTTTTCATGTTCCTGAACTTTTTTCATACCAATTTTATTTAAATATTCAACCGCAATTCCCAAGCCTATAGCTTGAACATAATTAGGTGTTCCTGCCTCAAACTTATAGGGAACTTTATTCCAAGTAGATTTTTCTAGAGTTACTGTTTCAATCATTTCTCCTCCGGCCATGAAGGGGGGCAAAGATTCTAACATATCAACCGCTCCCCATAATACCCCAATTCCTGTTGGCCCTAACATTTTATGACCTGAAAAAGCAAGAAAGTCACAACCTAGGCTCTGAACATCTACAGGCATATGAGATACACTTTGTGCGCCATCAACAACAAATACTGCGCCGATACTTTTTGCTATTCTTGATATTTTTTTAATGGGGTTAACAGTCCCAAGGACATTAGACATGTGAGTTATTGATATAATTTTTGTTTTTTTTGTAAAATATTTTTCAGATTGGGAAAGATCTAGCTCACCTGATTCTGTAAGTGGTAAATATCTTAATTTAGCTCCGGACCTTTTTGCGAGTAGCTGCCATGGTACCAGATTTGCGTGATGTTCCATATGGCTAATCAGAATTTCATCATGTTCTTCTAACTTTGTGCCAAGTGTGTAGGTCAAAAGGTTTATTGATTCTGTAGTTCCTCCGGTAAAAACTATTTCTTTAGAAGAAGAGGCATTTATAAAGCTTGAAATTTTTTCTCTGGCTGATTCAAACAATTTTGTTGACTCAGACCCAAGGTTATACAATGCCCTATGAACATTTGCGTTAGAATTTTCATAAACATTTTTTAGTCCATTAATTACAATGTCAGGTTTTTGGGATGTAGACGCACTATCAAGATATACAAGACTATCATCACTAAATATTGGAAAGTCTTTTTTTTGTACTAGAGTATCTATAGTCAATTTAAAACATTCCTAGTTCTAGCTGAGCTGCTTCAGACATCATTCCTTGGTTCCATTGGGGCTCCCAGACAAGCTCAACGTTTACGTTTTCAACATCTTCAAGCGCATTAACTTTTCTGTCTACCTCAGCTGAGATAACAGGACCCATTCCACATCCTGGCGCAGTCAGAGTCATTTTTATATTTACTTTTTTTCCTTTTTTGCCATCTTTAATGCTTAGATCATAGATTAAGCCCAGTTCTACTATATTTACAGGAATCTCCGGGTCATAACAGGTTTTTAGTTGATCCCAGACCAGTTGCTCTGAAAACTCAGAGCTAATGTTATCACTATCTGGTTTATCTATTTCTATACCAAGCGCATCCACATTTTCAGCGCTTATTTGTGCCATATTCCCATTTATAACTATTGTATAGTTACCGCCCAGAGACTGAGTGATCTGAACAAGATTGCCAGCGACCAGAGTCACCTTGTCTCCAGATGGGACCATATTAGCCTCAACATCTCTTATTAATCTTATTCTATTATCTTGATCGGTATTCATACAGATATTTTATGAATTTTATCAACAGCGCTGGCAAAACCATTTGTCCGTTGTACACTGATCGATCCTGAAAGGCCAACCAAGTTCAATATTTTGGAATGATCTAGTGAATGTATTTCTATCGCCTCATGACCACTAAAAATTTTACATAATAAAGATAGAAGTCCTTTTACGATCAGAGCATCTGAGTCGCACCTAAATACATAATTATTACCAATCTTTCGTCCAATGACCCAAGCCTGAGAGGCGCAGCCATATACTCTTGTTTCTTCTGTCCTTTCGCTAACTGGTATTCCCTCAGATTCTTTTGCGATATCCATTAACTGAGCTAGCCTATCTTTTGGATCATCGAAAATAGAAAAGAGATCTTCAATATCAGACATTGATTGTTGGATGCTCATGTTTTATGATTCTCATTTAGCCAGTTATCAAACTCTTCGTACAAATAATTTTTTATTTTTTCATGACTAATATTATCAATTAAGTCAGCGATAAAACCTCTGATTAGAAGAGACTTTGCTCCGATAAGGTCCAAACCCCTTGACCTCATGTAAAACAATGTCTCCTGGTCCAGTTCACCCGTGCTTGATCCATGCGCACATTTAACATCATCATTGTATATTTCCATTTGAGGGTTGGAATTCATTCCTGCATTTTTTGATAAAATAAGGTTTTTATTTGATTGCGCGGCATCTGTTTTTACTGCACCCTCTTGAATGATTACTCTCCCGTTAAATACACCGCTAGATTTATCATCTAATATTGATTTAAATATCTGGGAACTGGCAGTATGTTTTCCGTGGTGCTCAACTATAATATTATTATCAATTTGTTGAATATGTTTTGTCAATGAGATTCCAGATAGATTGCAGTTGGAACCATTTCCATTCATGATAATATGGATATTATTTCTTCCTAAATCGCTTCCATCACAGTATTGAAAAAAATTATAATTACTTTCTTTTTTTTGGTTAACCATTAGGCTGGAGATGTCAATCATGTTGGGCGAATTTTTTTGAATTTTTATGTGGTTAAGATTGCTATTTTCATCCATTGAAATTTGAGTTACGCCATTTTGAAAAGAATTATTTATATTATTAATATGGTGTTCAATAAAAGTGCAAGAAGCAGAGTTATTTACGTTTAGAATAACACGAGGGTATATTATCTCAGATTCGTTTCCTGTGCTATTGTAAATAATTCGTATTGGCTTATCTAAAACCATATTTTTATCTATATTAATTGTGATACCACTTTTTAAGAAAGTAGAATTCAGGAGGCTGAAGGGGGTACCTTCATAGAGATGATCATCGTCTAAGAGTAAGTCCAGACTGTCTGATATTGAAATGCCCTGGGGTAATTTAGAAGACAGATCTTTTCTGTAAACACCATTATAGAATACTATATCAACCAAATTATTTACTGGAATATTATTTTTTTTATATCCTTTTGTGGAAGTTTTGATTGAATTCATAATGCCTGGCTTCAGATTATTTAATCTCGACAGGTTTGTGTGCCTCCAGCTTTCCCATTTATTTGTAGGCAAGCCTAAACCAAGGAACTTTTCAAATGATTGTTTTTTTATATCAAATATTTTATCTGTATAAATATTTGATGTTATTGCATTTTCAAAATCAATCTTATAATCATTAACATTCATTACTCAAGCCATCCATAGCCTTTTTCTTCAAGATCCAAAGCTAACTCTTTACCACCAGACTTAACTATCTGACCATTTATGAGTACATGAACAATATCTGGTTTAATATATTTTAATAATCTTTGATAGTGAGTGATTACCAAGAATCCGCGGTTATTGTTTCGGTAATTGTTGATACCGTTTGCAATAATTTTAATTGCGTCAATATCTAATCCGGAGTCCGTCTCATCCATAATCGCTAGTTCAGGCTCAAGACATAGCAATTGTAGTATTTCATTTCGTTTCTTTTCTCCACCTGAGAATCCTTCATTTACTGATCGCTTCAGGTATGCAGTGTCCATTTCAACTTTTTCAAGCTTGTTTTTAATAAATTTCAAAAAATTTGCCGCATCATATTCTTTTCTATTATTGTGTTTTCTTTTTGCGTTTACAGCTGCTCTAAGAAAATAGGTAGTGTTAACACCTGGAATAACAGTTGGGTATTGGAAAGACATAAATATTCCTGCTAAGGCTCTATCTTCAGGTGCCCAGTCTAATATAGATTCATTGTTATACAAAATGTCACCTTTGGTAACTGTGTAGTTTTCTCGGCCTGTGACTGTGTTTGAGAGAGTGCTTTTTCCGGATCCATTAAGCCCCATTATCGCGTGCATCTCGCCAGCTTTAATATGGAGATCTATTCCATTAAGAATCTTTTTATCTTCAACCTCAACGTGCAAATTTTTTATCTGAAGCATAGAAAATACCTGATTATCCTACACTGCCTTCTAAACTAACTTCCATTAACTTGGTAGCCTCCATGGCAAATTCCATAGGAAGTTCATTAAAAACTTCTTTACAAAATCCGTTAACAATCATAGACACAGCATCCTCAGTATTAATGCCTCTCTGGTTACAATAAAATAATTGATCTTCGCCAATCTTTGATGTTGAGGCCTCGTGCTCCATTGTTGCACTTTGATTTCTAACGTCTATAAAAGGAAATGTATGTGCTCCGCACTGGTCTCCAATTAAAATAGAATCGCACTGTGAAAAGTTTCTGGAGTTTTCGGCACTTTTCATTATTTTGACCTGGCCTCGGTAGGTTTGTTGACCCTTGCCTGCAGAGATACCTTTTGATATGATAGTGCTTTTGGTGTTTTTCCCAATGTGAATCATTTTTGTTCCGGTATCAGCTTGTTGCCTATTATTTGTAAGTGCAACTGAGTAAAATTCTCCTACAGAGTTATCGCCTTTAAGAATACAACTTGGGTATTTCCAGGTTACAGCAGAGCCTGTTTCTACCTGTGTCCAGGATATACGCGAATGATTTCCTAAGCATGATCCACGTTTTGTGACAAAATTATAAATACCACCTGCACCTGTTTCTGGGTTTCCTGGATACCAGTTTTGTACTGTTGAATATTTAATCGTTGCGTTAGTATGTGCTACTAGCTCAACCACGGCTGCGTGCAGTTGATTTTCATCGCGCATAGGGGCGGTACATCCTTCTAGATAGCTAACATAGCTATCATCTTCTGCGATAATCAGTGTTCTCTCAAACTGGCCAGTTTTTGCTTCATTAATTCTGAAATAAGTTGACAACTCCATAGGGCATTTCACACCTTTGGGAATATAGACAAAGGATCCATCGGTAAAGACAGCAGAGTTTAAACAGGCGAAATAGTTATCGGTGTATGGGACAACCATTCCCAAATATTTTTTCACTATTTCAGGGTGGTTTATTGCTGCCTCAGAAAAACTACAGAATATTACTCCATGGTTTCTTAATTCTTCTCTAAATGTTGTTGCAACAGATACACTATCAAAAACTGCATCTACAGCGATACCATTTAGCATTTTTTGTTCATCCAAAGGTATCCCAAGTTTGTTATAAGTTTTTAGCAGCTCAGGATCCAACTCGTCCAGGCTTTTGACATTCTTCTTCTTTGGAGAAGAGTAATAGCTAATACCTTGATAATCGATATTATCATAGCTGACATGTTGCCACATAGGCTCTTTCATTTTAAGCCATCTTCTGTATGCCTTAATTCGCCATTCTAGGAGCCAAGATGGCTCTTTTTTCTTTTCTGAAATAAACTGAATTGTTTCCTCACTTATACCAGGAGGCAATGTCTCTGACTCTATATCTGTGACAAAACCATACTTGTAGTCTTCTTTAACCCTTTGGTCAATGATGTCGGTTTTATTATTGTTCATCAGTTAATTATAATTGGGGTTCAGGTCTATGCAGAAAAAGAGGTGCCGCAGCCGCATGTGCGTTCAGCGTTCGGGTTCTCTATTTTAAACCCACCATTAAGCATATCATCGGAATAATCAATTGTGATGTTTTTGAGATAGAGCCAGCTTTTGAGATCGCAGACCACTTTAAGTCCGTTTGATTCAAATATTTTGTCATAGTCTTTTTGATGATCATCAAAATCCATTTTATAGTTCATACCGGAGCAGCCACCACTGTCAACTGACATCCTAACGAAGTGGTTGTTTTTCCCTTCTGCAGACATTACCGCTTTAAGTCTTTTCGCTGCTTCTTCAGTTACGAAAATTTGAGCATTTTTAAACTCATTTTGTTCTTTTTCGATCGAAGTATTTTGTTTGTCCATATTTATTCCCACTTTGTTTCAATTTTTGTTTCATTCGTTTTTGCTATAGAACTATCATAACCAAGTTTATTTCTTGCTTCATCGGACATCATTTCAGGTTGCCATGGAGGTTCAAAGGTGACACTAACTTCAACACTATCTATGTTTTCAAGGCTAGAGACTTTTGATTTTATATCATCTGCCATGTGTTGCCCCATACTGCAACCAGGGGTAGTGAGAGACATTGTAATACCTACATCAGACTTATTATTCTGATTATCTTTTATACTAATATCATATATAAGCCCAAGGCTCCATAGATCTACAGGAATCTCTGGGTCATAGCATTGTTTTAACAGATCGATTATTTTTTCTTTTAGTTCCATAACTTTTATGAAATATCAGCTAGGGTCAGATTATCAAAAAGATTTCTTATTGAATTATTAATTTTATTAATGGGGGTTCGTATGTTACAGCTTGTTAGATGATCACACCCTGAGTCAAAGTAACAATCCATAATAGCAGTTGGCCCCTCTAGAATCTCAAAGAAATCATTTAGTGTAGTGTTTGCCGCTTTGGTCGTTGTTTTGTAACCACCGTGAGGTCCTTTAACGGATTTAACAATATTTGCACTTGCTAGTTTTTGCATTGTTTTTGCAAGAAGCTCTCTAGGAATTCCATGCAATTTAGATATCTCATTAACACTAACAAGCTTTTCCGAGGTTTCCTCAAGGTACCTGACAGCAATAAGTGCGTACTCAACTTTTCTAGTAATTTTTAACATAATTTTAGTCAGGGAGTATATATAAATAGGTTATAAAAACAAAAGAATAAATACGACTAATTTAATCGTATTTAAAATATTAAATTTCAATTTGCTTTTAACTAAGGATTTATGGAAACAAAATAATTATTTTGTTCGGCAACATTTCCTATTTTTACAGCTTGGTTGCCATAAATAGAGATAAAGCGATTTGCCTCAGTTTCTGGAAGAGATATTAGCAAACCGCCTGATGTCTGAGCGTCACAGGCTAAAAGTTTTTGTGTTGTTGACAGCGATTCACTGAAATGTGCAAATTTTTGAGCATACTCTAAATTGCGTTTAGTTCCACCTGGGATAATTCCTTCATTGGCAAGGTCTATTACACCAGGGAGAAAATTAACTTCAGAAAAATTAATATTAGCTGATACTTTGCTATTTTTACATATTTCTATCAGGTGTCCAACCAGCCCGAATCCTGTAACATCTGTAACCGCGTTAGGATTAAATTCTTGGAGAGTTTCTGACGCTTTTTTATTTAACATTGTCATTGATTTAACCGCTGATTCTATAACTGTATCGCTTGCCTTTTCTTTTTTTATTGCGGTTGAAATAACGCCGGTACCAATTGGTTTTGTTAGTATTAAGCTATCACTAGGCTTAGCCCCTGTATTTGTCCATAAAGATTTTTCTGAGACTTCGCCGGTAACGACTAGTCCATACTTTGGTTCGTTGTCATCTATTGAGTGGCCTCCTACTATTGGTATACCGGCTTCACTTGCCTTATCAGCGCCGCCTTGCATGATATCAGATAAGATTGTATTTGAAAGTTTTTGAATTGGAAAAGCAACAATATTCAGTGCAAATAATGGTTTTCCACCCATAGCATATATATCAGAGAGTGAATTTGCTGCAGATATTTGTCCAAATGTGTAAGGATCATCAACGATAGGTGTAAAAAAGTCTACTGTCTGCAATATTACTTTACCATCTTTCAGGCGCACCACTGCGGCATCATCAGTACTAGTATAGTCCGAGATAATGGAATTATTGGACTCCATTTTAACTTTACCCAGAACTTGGGCGAGGTCTGAAGGACCAATTTTACAAGCTCATCCAGCTCCGTGACTTAGTGTAGTAAGCCTAATTTTTTCTTTAGTAGTCATATCTTAAAATTACTTATTTTTCTTCTCATAAAATACCAAATCAAATATTTTTCAAAGCCAAGATATTATCTTTTGACATAAAACAACGCTTGGTAAATTAGATTAGTTAACAGGTTGCTGATAACGTATAAAACACAAAAACAACAAAATAATATACTTAAAAATATTTAACAGTAGGGACCATGGGAAAAACATTTAAAACGATAGATGATGCGGTAATCCGGTTTGCAGGTGACTCGGGTGATGGTATGCAGCTAACGGGCGGTAGATTTACAGAAACGACAGCGGTTGTTGGAAACGATTTAAGTACTCTACCAGATTTTCCGGCTGAAATCAGAGCTCCTGCTGGTTCGCTTGCAGGCGTAAGTGCTTTCCAGATTCATTTTAGTTCGAAAGATATACACACACCTGGAGATAGTCCAGATGTGCTTGTGGCAATGAATCCGGCGGCATTAAAAGTGCATCAAAAGGAGATAATGCCAGGCGGGACAATTATTATAAATACGGACGCTTTCACAAAAAAGAATATGAATTTTGCTGGATATGAAAGTAGCCCAATTGAAGATGGATCATTAGATGATTATTTCACCGTCATTCCTATTGAAATGAATAAGTTGGTTACTGCCGCATGTGAAGGTCTTGAGATGTCTCCTAAATTTGTTGGCCGGACAAAAAACTTTTTTGCATTAGGTGTACTTTATTACATGTATGACAGACCACTTGAAGCAACCGAAAAATGGTTAGAAAAAAAGTTTGCAGGTAAAGATACAATCATTGAAGCGAATAAAAGGGCTATGAATGCTGGGTATAATTATGCTGATACGACGGAATTATTTACCACAAGATTTAAAGTAGAAAAGGCAGTATTGCCAAAGGGTACCTACAGAAATATTAATGGCAATTATGCGACTGCTCTTGGCCTACTCGCAGCATCTGAGAAATCTAAATTGAAATTATTTTATGGTGGATATCCAATTACTCCAGCTAGTGATATTCTCCATACATTAGCCGCTTGGAAGCATTTTGGTGTTCAAACATTCCAGGCTGAGGATGAGATTGCCGGTATCTCATCAATAATTGGTGCTGCATTTACTGGAAACCTGTCTGTCACTGCTACCTCTGGCCCCGGGATAGCATTAAAAGGTGAGGCTATGGGATTGGCTGTTATGACAGAACTCCCAATGGTTATTATAAACGTTCAAAGAGGGGGCCCAAGCACAGGGCTACCAACAAAAACTGAACAGGCGGATCTCAATCAAGCATTATACGGTCGTAATGGTGAGGCGCCTATACCACTTATTGCTGCCTCTACTCCTGGAGATTGTTTTTATGCCGCTTATGAGGCCTCCAGAATTGCTTTAAAATATATGACCCCCGTAGTACTTTTGTCAGATGGTTATCTTGCTAATGGTTCTGAACCATGGAAAATACCGAATGTCAAAGATCTCGAACCAATTGATGTTAAATTTGCTAAAGGCTCTAAAAGTAAAGATAATTTCTTGCCTTATGAGCGTGATAACAAAACCTTGTCAAGACCCTGGGCGATACCAGGCACTCCGGGTTTAGAACATCGAGTTGGAGGACTTGAAAAAGCAGAAAATACAGGTCATGTTAGTTATGACCCTGATAATCATCAGCGAATGGTTGAGCTTAGACAAGAAAAAGTAAACCGTATCCAAGATGACATAGCTAAAACAGAAGTCTATGGAGATAATAATGGCGATGTTCTAATTGTTAGTTGGGGAGGCACTTATGGCTCATGTAGATCTGCAGTAGAGACCTTGCATGAAGATGGTAAAAGTGTTTCCCATATTCATCTAAGATGGATTAGTCCTTTGCCAAAAGATTTAGGTGAGATTATTATAAAGTTTAAAAATGTTCTTGTCCCTGAAATAAATATGGGTCAATTAATCAAACTATTAAGGGCAGAATATTTGGTAGATGCAAAAGGTTTAAACCAGGTAACAGGTAGACCAATTAGTGCTACAAGAATAATTGAAAATGTAAACCAATTAATAAGGTAAAATAATGGCACAGGTAAATACTCCTACTTATACAAAAAAAGATTTTGAGTCAGACCAGGCAGTGAGGTGGTGCCCTGGTTGCGGTGATTATGCAATATTAGCTCAAACCCAAAAAACAATGCCTACCTTTGGAAGAAAGAAGGAGGAGTTTGTTTTCGTTTCTGGAATTGGCTGTTCAAGTAGGTTTCCATATTATATGAATTCGTATGGTTTTCATTCAATACATGGAAGAGCCCCCGCTTTTGCGACAGGAGTCAAAATTGCTAACCCAGATCTATCTGTTTGGGTTATTACTGGAGATGGTGATGGTCTTTCTATTGGTGGTAACCATTTTATGCATGCTTTGCGGAGGAATATGGACATAAACATATTGCTTTTTAATAATAGAATCTATGGATTGACTAAAGGTCAATATTCGCCGACTTCAGAGGTTGGTAAAGTGACTAAGGCAAGTCCTTTTGGGTCACTTGATATCCCGCTTAATCCACCTTCTTTAGCCTTAGGAGCGCAAGCAACATTTGTCGCTCGTACGATAGATAGGTGGCAGGCACATTTATCCCAGATGCTGGAAAGATCTTACCATCATGATGGCGGCTCACTGATTGAGATATATCAAAATTGCAATATATTTAATGATGGTACATTCGGAGACTATACATCCGCAGACAAATTTGAAAATGTTATCGAACTAAAGCATGGCGAGCCGATGGTTTTTGCCAAAGGCACTAAGGGAATAAAACTGGATGGTTTTACACCTACTGTCATCGATATGGAAAAACATAGTGTTGATGACCTTTTGATCCATGATGAGACTAACCTTGATCTTGCACATATTATTGCGAACTGGACAAGTCACCCAGTGTTGCCAGAGCCAATTGGTGTTATTTATTCAGTAGACAAGCCGACCTATAACTCAGAGATGGTAGCGCAGGTTGATTCTGCTGTAAAACAAAAGGGTGTTGGAAAAGTACAAGACCTATTAAATGCGGGCGACACCTGGACAGTAAAATAAACTAATGTCACACCGAACTGAGAGAGATAGCCTTGGTCCTGTAGAAGTTCCTAGTGATAAATATTATGGAGCACAAACTCAAAGGTCTTTAAATAATTTTAAAATTGGGACACACCATTTCCCAAGGGAATTTATTCGTGCCTATGGTATTCTGAAAAAATCCGCTGCAACAGTTAATAATAATAATGGTAGACTGGAAGACTCTATAAAAGATGCAATTCACAAAGCCGTTGATGAGGTTATAGATGGGAAACTTGATAATCACTTTCCTTTGGTTGTCTGGCAAACCGGAAGCGGAACACAGACAAATATGAACTTTAATGAAGTAATATCTAATCGAGCGATTGAAATTGTTGGTGGAGAGCTTGGTAGTAAAAATCCAATTCATCCAAATGATCATGTAAACATGAGTCAATCAACAAATGATACTTTTCCCACTGCGATTAATATTGCTGCTGTTGAGAGTGTAACACATAATCTTATACCATCGTTAGAACAGCTGAGAGAATCATTAGATAATAAATCCAAAAAATTTAATGACATAATTAAAGTTGGAAGAACGCACCTACAAGATGCGACCCCACTTAGCTTAGGACAGGAATTTTCAGGATATGTTTCGGCGATTGACCATGGTATAGATCGCCTAAAAAAAGCTTTAGATAATTGCCTTGAATTAGCAGCAGGAGGTACTGCTGTAGGAACCGGTATTAATACGATAGAAGGATTTGACAACGATATAGCCGAGGAAATAAAAAATATAACAGGGCTGAATTTTAGAACTGCTGAAAATAAGTTTGAGGCAATGGGTGGCCAGGACAGTATTATTGAACTATCAGGAGCGCTTAAGGTTATAGCAAGTTCATTATTCAAAATTGCTAATGATATACGTTGGTTAGCTTCTGGACCGAGATCCGGTATAGGCGAGATCATTCTGCCTACCAATGAGCCAGGTTCATCTATCATGCCTGGAAAAATTAATCCCACGCAGTGTGAGGCGATGACAATGGTTTGTACACAGGTTATAGGGAATGATGTTACCATTACATTTGCTGGTGCAAGTGGAAATTTTGAGTTGAACGTTTACAGGCCTGTAATTGCATATAATATTCTTGAATCAATTAAGTTGCTCTCAGAGGCTTCAAAATCATTTACAACTAACGCGGTAAATGGTATTCAGCCCAATGTTGAGAGGATTAATGATAATCTTTATAATTCACTAATGTTAGTTACTGCGTTAAATCCTCATATTGGCTATGATAAAGCAGCAGAGGTTGCAAAAAATTCCTATAAGAAAAATATATCGTTAAAGGAATCTGCAATAGAATTAGGTTACTTGACAGGCGAAGAATTTGATAAGCTAGTTCAACCAAGTCAAATGATATCTCCTTCAAAAAAATAACAAATAATATTCCCTTTTTTATTTTTAACTGTTGTTTTATATATAATCCTTGGACCAATTATTTTAAATAGAAAATAGTAAATTCAAATATGTCTGATCAAAAACCATTAAGTGAGTTAGTTAAAGTATTTTGGATTTCTTTAGGCATCATACTATCCGGTGCAATAATTGTATTATTGTTTATTGGATTTTTATCTAGAGATTTACCATCTTTGGAACAATTAGAAAACTACGATCCAGATTTAGTTACTCGGATATATTCAGCAGATGGCAAAGTTTTGAACGAACTTTTTGTACAGAAAAGAGTATTTGTAGAGCTATTTAATATTCCAACCCATATGCAAGATGCTGTTATTGCATCTGAGGATAGAAGATTTTACGAGCACTGGGGACTTTCGCTTAGAAGTGTGGCCCGCGCGATTGGAATAAATATCTTATCATTAAGCTACAGACAAGGTTTTAGTACTCTTACACAACAGCTTGCTAGAAATTTGTATAAGACTATTGGCTTTGAGGATAGTATTTTAAGAAAAATAAAAGAAGTCATAACTGCAGTACAGATTGAGAGAACTTATACAAAAGATGAAATACTAGAAATGTACTTAAATACCGTACACTTTGGTCATGGTACATATGGAGTTGAAGCAGCAACAAAACGGTTTTTTGGTAAGGAATCAAAAGATCTTTCTGTGGATGAATCTGCTCTACTTGTTGGATTATTACCGTCTCCCGCAAGCTATTCTCCAGTGCGGCATCCTGAAAGGGCAAGGAAAAGAAGGAATACAGTTCTTAGGCTAATGAAAGAGCAGGGATATATTACTCACTCTGAGCACGCCCAATATAGGGCTATGACACTGGAGTCAATTACTGATGAGCCTACTAGGGGATTGGCACCTTATTTTACTGAATATGTTAGGAGATTATTAGAAAAAGAAGATGATGCTTTAGATATAAATATTTATCGTGACGGGTTGAAAATATATACCACTCTAGACTCTAGACTCCAGGAATTAGCTGAAAAAATTGTACTAGATGCTATTATTAAATCTCAAGGGAAATTAAATAATAGAATCATAAATAATCAGGAAGAGTTTGAACTATTAGGGCATTTAACTATATATGAAGAGGACTCTGTAAAAATGATGATGCAGGGGGAGGCGCAGTTATATAAAGATCTACGAGCTAAACTTTTGGTTCAAACTGCTTTTGTAGCAATCAATCCAAAGACAGGTGGAATTATGGCAATGATTGGCGGTCGACCAGATTATCATGATCAATACAATAGAGCTGTACAAGCGAAAAGACAACCTGGATCAGTATTTAAACCTTTTGTTTATACTACAGCCCTTGAAAATGGATACACGGTTTCCCAGCAATTACTAAATCAGCCAGTTGTATTAAATGTGCAAAATACTGATGGCTCATGGGTAAAATGGAGGCCTCAAAATTATGGTGGCAGTACCGGTGGATTGACAACACTTAGAGAAGGTCTTAGAAAATCTCTAAACCTAATATCTGTGAGGATTGTTCAACAAGACTATGCACCAGCTGAACAGGTTAAAGGAACTGCACAGAGAATGGGTATCTCAACAGATATAAGAGCTGTTGATGCGATTGCACTTGGTACCAGTGAGGTAATTCCTCTTGAAATGGTTTCAGCATATGCAGCATTTGCAAATAAGGGCGTCTACTCTAAACCAATTGCAATTACAAAGATAGAAGATCGTTATGGCAATACAATAAGAGAATATTATCCTGCACAGTATGAAGTATTAAGCGAAGAAACAGCATTTTTAATGACAAATCTTATGCAAACGGTAATGGACCGTGGTACGGGTGGAAGTGCAAGATGGAAATATAATTTTACCAGACCTGCAGCTGGTAAAACAGGTACTACCCAAGGTTGGAGTGATGCATGGTTTGTTGGTTTTACGCCACAAATAGCTGCAGGTGTGTGGTTTGGCGTGGATGACTACCAAGTTAGTCTAGGAAAAGGACAAGATGGTTCTAAAGCCGCTTTACCATCTTGGGCTCAATTCATGCGAGACAGTCATAAAACACTCGAACTACCAAGAGTAAATTTTCAAAAACCAAGTGGTGTAATTGTCTCTGAAATATGTTCTGTCTCAAAAATGGGATCAAGAAAAGCGTGTCCTATAGAAAAAGAATTATATAAGTCTGGGACGGAGCCTTCTCAAAAGTGTAGAATACATAGGAATTAATTTTTTAATTAATTATTAATTCATCTTTTAAGACTTCTGTTTTTGCCAAAGTATATGTTTTCATTAACATTATCTTTGCATTATTTAATCGTTTAGTATCGTTTCCAAAAATTCGAAATATAGGATCTCCTTTATTTACTTTATCACCAATTTTATTTATGAACTCTATACCTGCAGTATAATCTAGTTTATCTTTTTGCACCTTACGCCCGCAACCTATCTCAACTAATGCCCATCCTATTTTTTCTGTTTCTATAGAGCTGATAAATCCGTCATCTTCAGCTTCAATTATAACTTCATTTTTTGAGATAACATGTTCAGAAGCTAATTTTTTTATGTTGCCATTTTGTGTGAAGATAATTTCTTTAAATTTGTCTATGGCGGTTCCATTATTAATGGTTTCTTTCATAAGCTTTTTTGCCGTCTTCTTATCCTCAGCAGTTCTACTTTGTAATAATATTTTTGAACCAAGGTCATAGCTAATTTCCATTAAATCCTTAGGACCCTTACCATTTAAACATTCAATTGCTTCTATGATTTCACAGTGCAATCCCGCGTATTTCCCTAAGGGTTGATCCATATTTGTATAGGTGACATCAGTAGTAATATTAAATGCTTTTCCAATTTTTATAAGGCCTTCAGCAAGTTTTTTTGCATCAGACATTGTTTTCATAAAGGTTCCATTACCAACCTTTAGGTCAATAACTAGTCCATTAAGACCTTCTGCAATTTTTTTACTCATAATAGAACTACAGATTAATGGCAGAGAAGGAACCGTCCCAGTAAGATCTCTAATTGAGTATAGAGTTTTATCTGCTGGGCAGATTTCTGTAGACTGAGAGGCTATACAGCAACCAATATTTTCAATCTGTTTTCTAAATTTATTTAAGCTTAAAGATGTTTGAAAATTTGGTATGGATTCTAGCTTGTCTATAGTCCCGCCTGTAAATGCTAGTCCTCGTCCTCCAATCATAGGGACAACTATACCCAAGGATGATAATATTGGAGCTAAAATAAAAGAAATCTTATCTCCAACTCCACCTGTACTGTGCTTATCTGCTATGTATGATCCTAGATAACTAAAATCAAATTTTTCTCCCGAATCAACCATGGACTCAACTAATCCGAACATTTCTTTGTCATCCATGCCACGAAAATAAATTGCCATTAATAGTGCTGATAACTGACTGTTATCGATTCTATTATTTACTATGCCCTCTATGAACCACTTTATTTCATTCTGGCTTAAGTTTTTACCATCACGCTTTTTTTCTATTATTTCAGAGGGTATCATTATTCTTAATTTTTTTCTTACTAAAAATAGTAGGTAATCTCATTCCAATTGGAGCTTTTTCTCTTATTGTGTGAATTAAAAGATAAATAGCGATACAAAAGATTATAAGATTGGGGGACCACATTCCTATAGATGGAGATAAAATATTTCTGTCCGCCATTTCCTCTCCACCAATTAAAAGCACGTAATAGATTAAGAAAAAACCAAAGCTAAGACTAGTGCTTACAGCAAATCCTCCCTTTTTACTCATTACGCCTAATGGGGCACCTAAAAGAACAAACAGAATACAAGCAACTGGTATAGAGAATTTTTTATGTATTTCAACGCCATATTTGTTTTTACTTTTATTATAACTTTTGATAAGATTGAATTCATTATTTATTTGACGCTCTAAATTTTTTAGTCTCTTTTCTTTTTTTATAATTTGAGCTTTTGTTAAGGTAGTGTCCCCTCTGATTTTATATAAATTGTTTTCTATTATTTGTTTCCCTTGTTCAATAGTTGATGGAAGTATGCTATCACCAATAGTTCGAAAAAAATTACCAGACAATCTTTTGTAAACAATGTTAAGACGTTTTTCATAGCTATTTATTTTTTTTATAATCATAGGCACTGTCATTTCACGATCAGAACGATTTGTTGAATCACGTCTATTAAGTAATAGATCTTTTGCGGGTATATTTATTACATGTTTATCAAATATAATCCGACGGTAGTTTGTATAATCTTTTTGTCCCAGTTCATGAATTTCTCCATCATGCAAAGTAAGAAGGAATGCATCTTCTAGTGTATTTAAAATTCCTGAGTTTGCATGAATACTTGTTTGGGCCTCCTTACTTCCTTTAGAGAAAATACGTACGTCAGTCATAGTTCCTTTCTTTGACTTTCCGCCAATTATCATACTATAGTCTGGAAGGTTATCAAGAAAAATACCTGGTTCAATATTCATATCTGGTCTTTTCCTGTAAATATCTCCTGAAAGAAGCCTTGCTTTAAAGTTCATTTCAGGCAAAATAAAATTATTAAAATAGATAAGTAGTAAAGTTATTATGGCACCAAATAAAATTGGTGCTCGCATAATGGTGAGAAACCCTATTCCTGATGCTCGCATCGCGTTAATCTCATTATCTTCAGATAACCTTCCAAAAGTCATTAATGTTGCGAGTAGAACTGCCATTGGCACAGAAAGAGCTAATATCCAGGCTAGATTTAGAAATAAGTACTCAAATATTGTTATTAGGTCTAAACCTTTACCAAGGAATCTATCTATCGCTCGAAGTAAAAAATTCACAAAGAGGATAAAAGTTATCATTAAAAGAGAAAAAATGAATGGTAGTACAAGCTCTTTTAAAAAATATCTGTACAAAAGTCCCACGCCAGAAGTTACATATTTGATTATAATTATATTGATTGAATTCCTTTTGGAGATAAATTAATTCAATTAAATTCCTCAGCTCTATTTTGGGATTTCCCATCTTAGGCTGTATGGTGGGTGTAGCTCAGCTGGTTAGAGCACCTGGTTGTGGCCCAGGAGGCC